>JBDKKN010000104.1:0-54556 GCA_039796075.1 Planctomycetota bacterium
TCCGCCCCGAGTGTTTCGGTACACGAACACATGTCCGTTCGTGCACCTCGAGGCGTGGTCGAGTCGCGGCCAAAGGGTTTGAGGCCGCGGAATTCCGGATTGTCACCTTTTCATACGGCACCGGTTGGCGATCAGATCGCGACCTTGTGCCAATATGACAATTATGCCACGCTTAACACGTTCTGCAAGGAAACGGTTGTTAGACAGTGCAATTGTGTTGGATTATCAGCGGCACCCCCTGTGTGGGGAGATTCAAGGGTGGAATTGCAAGAAACTAAGTGAATATTGCAGATTCTACTGAAAAATACCCCGATTTCGGACCCTCCTGGAGCCGCCGACACCCGTTCGAGAAACACATTGGGCTCGTAGTATTCGGACATGGATCCAGTTGGAGACGTTATTTCGCCCGCCGGGGAGCCGCTCATTGGGGTGATCATGGGCAGCCAGTCTGATTGGGACACCATGCAGCACGCCGCCCGCATGCTCACCGCCATGGGGATTTCGCATGAGTGCCGCGTGGTCAGCGCTCATCGAACCCCTGATCAACTCTTTGAATACGCCCAAGCTGCCCGCGCGCGTGGTCTGCGTGCCATCATCGCCGGTGCAGGCGGCGCGGCGCACTTGCCGGGCATGTGTGCCAGCAAGACGGCAGTGCCCGTACTTGGCGTACCGGTTTCTACCAAGACACTGAACGGCCTCGACAGTTTGCTTTCGATCGTGCAGATGCCCGCCGGCATTCCCGTGGCTACCTTTGCGATCGGCCAAGCGGGGGCAACCAACGCTGCGCTCTTTGCAGCATCAATCATCGCGGCACATGACCCAGCGGTGCGTGAACAACTGGACGCATTTCGTGCAGCGCAAACTGCCAAAGTCATGGCGCAACCTGATCCGCGTGTTGGCTTGATGCCGGGCGGGCATAGCTGATGTTGGTGGGCGTTGTTGGCGGTGGTCAACTGGGCAGGATGCTGGCACTTGCTGGCATTCCGCTGGGGCATTCGTTTCGTTTCCTTGACCCAGATCCGCGGTGCCCGGCGTCCGCAGTTGGTGAATTGATTGTTGGTGCATTTGACAATCACGCTGCGGTAGCACGCTTTGTTGCGGGGCTCGATGTTGCGACGTTCGAGTTTGAGAATGTGCCCGTCAGCACCATGAGTGCGATTGCGGAGCGCGTTCCAACTGCGCCAGGGGTGCGGAGTTTGGCAATTGCGCAAGACCGCATTTCTGAGAAGGAGTTCTTTCAATCGTGCGGTATTGCTGTGCAGCCGTTTGCGGCTGTGAATACGGAATCGGAATTGGCGGCAGCATGCGGGCGGATTGGTGTGCCGGCAGTGCTGAAATCGCGGCGCCTTGGGTATGACGGCAAGGGTCAATACGTGGTGCGTTCGCCGCGTGACTTTGCCGCCGCGTGGGCCGCGGTGGGTGGCGCACCGGCTATCTATGAGGCGTTCGTTGATTTTACTGCTGAAATAAGTGTCATTGCTGTGCGCTCTCGTGATGGTGATGTGCGAACCTGGGCACTCAACAAGAATCAGCACCACGCGGGAATTCTCCGACAAACCATTGCACCAGCACCGGGCATGAGTGCGGATGTTTGCCGCGCGGCAGAGCATGCGGTGCGCGCGGCGATGGATGCGCTTGGGCATGTCGGGGTATTGACAATCGAATTCTTTGTGACCAAGGACGGATTGATTGCCAATGAGATGGCGCCGCGGGTTCACAACTCTGGCCACTGGACCATTGATGGTGCGGTCACCAGTCAATTTGAGAACCATGTGCGTGCTGTCACGGATGAACCGCTTGGATCGACGGATGCGCGTGGATTCAGTGGAATGATCAACATCATTGGTGCGATGCCCGATCGTGGGGACCTTCTCTCAGTGCCCGGCGCGCGATTGCATGACTATGGAAAAACGTCCCGTCCGGGACGAAAGTTGGCGCATGTGAATGTGTGCGCGGGTGACGAGCGAATCCGTGCCGCGCAAATGCGCGTGCTGGAGGACTTGGTCCGGCGCGCCATGCAGAATGCCTCGGCGGGGGCTGCTGCGGAAGCTGAAAATGCCTGAAATTGTTGGGACGATTGCAGTGAGGAAGTACTTGTTGCACCGCTCCCTGCGATGATGCGCGCTCATGAGATTCACCACGATTCGCCTCCCGGACGGCCCTTCGCTGATGCGCGCGCTGGCGCAACACGTGTGGTCATCAACCACCGCCCGCGATGGGATTGTGGATCTGTCCGATGCACTGGTGATGGTTCCGGCGTCGCGAGCAAGCCGCGCGTTTGAGCACCACCTGATTGCGCTTGCAAGTGAGGCGGGACATGCGTTTGTTTCGCCCCGCGTCGTGACGCCGGCAGGGCTTGCTTCGCGATTTGTGATTCCATCCGCCAACGTACTTGGTTCGATGGGCATCCAGTTGGCATGGCGACACGCGATCATCAGCGCCGAAGCGCGCGTGATATCGGCGTTGTCGCCAGGTGGAATTGACGCCATTCCGGGCGAGCCGCTGGAGCCCGCCAGCATCGATGCACTTGCGGCTCGTATCGCCACATTGCACCGTGATGTCACCAGTGCGTGTACGGACTTCGTCAGCGTGGCCGCGGAACTGCGCGCCACGATGCCGGAGTTGGATCTCGATCGGTGGGACGCATTGTTGGCGCTGGAGAACGGTTGGCGCACGGCGCTGGAGCGCGAGCAGTCAATTGATGAGCCGACTGCCACACGCCTCGCTTCCAGTACTGGTGCTCTGCATGCGGGCGGAATTGCTCGCATCTACGTGCTGCTTGCTGATCCGGAACGGATTCAGCGGGAGTTACTGGGTGCGCTGGCTGCGCGCGGCATCGCTGTTTCGGTGCTGGTGCACGGAACGCATGCAGAGTTGCCAGCACCACTCGATGAAGATGGATTTCCTGAACACGCAGCGTGGGCGCGTGCTGCAGTGGTGGTGCCGCAAGACATCATCATGCTTGCAGATACACCTGCTGACCAGGCAGCGGCGGTACTTGACGCGCTGAGTGCGATGCCGATGCCGCGGTGCAGTTGTGACATAGCGGTGTCAGTCCCGGATGAGGGTGTTGCGGCACAGGTTGCTTCGCTACTTCCGTCATGTGGTGTTGCAGTGAACGCGTTGCCGTCACGGACGGCGGCGGATGGTCCATTGGGGATGCTGCTTTCGGTATTGGCTGACTACTTGCAAGTGCGCTCCTGTGAAACGCTCGGTGCATTGGTCCGCCATCCAGAAATGGAATCGTGGCTGGTGCGCCAGGGGTGTGTTCGACCAGTGGCGAGTGTTTCGGAATTTGCGGTTTCCAGTGGAGCAGACATTCTGCCGGATCGCATTGACTTTGGTAGCGGTTCGCACAATCGCGTGTCGGCGACTGTTGAACATATCGATGCGTTGCTTGCGCCACTTCGGAGATCAAAGTCGGTATTGCAGACGATTGCTGCGCTACGAGAGGTGCTCGGGGCGGTAGCAAGGGATGCGTCGTTGGTCGGCCGCGAATCTGCCAAGGCATTCCACACAGCAGCCGAAGAGCTGCTGGTGGTGCCAAAGCGATTCACGGACGGTCTCATGGCCGCGCAAGTCCTGGTGTTGATTGGCGAGGCAATGGCAGCGTCCATGCTTGCCACAGAAGGAACTGATGACGGAGTGGAGTTGATGCAATGGCTTGATGCGGGCATTGACGATGCACCGAACATGGTCTTGACGGGGATGAATGACGGCATTGTTCCGGGTGGAATGGAAGTTGATCCATGGCTCCCGGACTCGGTGCGAGCGCGACTGGGCATGCCATGCGCGATGCGACGTCAGGCGCGCGATGCGTGGATTCTCCACGCGCTGCTTTCGCGAAAGCGATTCATTCGCCTGGTGACCGGCCGAACACAGATGGCGGGCGATCCGCTGCAGCCTTCGCGTTTACTGCTGGGGCTGCAGGGTGAGGAGCTCGCGCGGCGTATGGCTTGGATGGGCGATCCGAAATCGCCGCGATCATCGGCGACGCGCTGGGCAGCGGTAGCGGCATCGGAAGGGCAATTTTCAGTGAATTTGCTGCCAGCAGGTCCCAGCAAGTTTGTGTCGGTAAGCGTGACAGCGTTTCGTGACTACTTGAAATGCCCAGCGCTCTTCCAGTTGAAGCGAGATCCGCGACTGCTGCTTGATGGTGCTGATGATGGTGCAGTGGAACTTGATTCCATGGGATTTGGAAATTTGGTGCACACCGCTCTGCAGGCGTGGGGTCGCGATGAAGCGCAGCGCACCGCAGCGGGTGAACCCGCAACGATTGATGCCGCAGTCATTGAGCAGCGGGTGCATGCAGCGCTTGATGAAATGCGCGACCGCGATTATCCAGAGTCAATCCGTGGTGCATACGTGGTGCAGTTTGCACTTGCGCGTGAGCGGCTCACGGCGTTTGCCCATGTGCAGGCGGCGTGGGCGACCGATGGTTGGCAGGTGGTGCACTCGGAACTTTCATTTGCCACGCGACTGCGCGATGAATTTGGGCGAGCAGCGCCAATGATTGGTGATACCGGTCTACTGTTGCAGGGACGGATCGATCGCGTGGACGTGCACCCGGATCGGGGATTTGCAGCACTTGACTATAAGACCTCGGCGAAGCCCAACGATCCGGAAGGCGAGCATCGCAAGCCCAAGGGGCGCTGGGTGGATTTGCAATTGCCGCTATATGCGGTGCTGCTTCGTTCCATTGGAATCACTGTGCCGCCAAAGAATCTTGGCTATTTTGCGCTTCCATCCAACCCCGCTGACACGGCAGTGCTGCTGGCTGGAAAGTGGGATGAATCGTTCGTTGGCGAGGCTGAGGCTGAGGTCACGCGCATTGCGCGACTGATTGTTGCCGGCGAATTCACGCGCGATCCGGACTATGAGCCAGACGTAGATGACCCGTTGGCGCCGGTGTACGGAGTCGGCATGCGTGGATTGCGCGGGGAGGTACTTTCATGATTACTCGATCTGTTGTCATTGCCAATGCGGGCAGTGGCAAGACCTACTTGCTTGCCAATCGTCTCATTCGTTGGATGATCGAGGAGCGACGAGCCACCAACACGGCGTCGCCGGATCGGATGTTGGCGGTGACGTTTACCCGCAAGGCAGCGGGGGAGATCTTGGAGCGAGTGCTTCGGCACCTCGCGCTTGGCAGCCTTGATGCTGCGAAGCGTGAGGAATTTTCGACTACTTCACAGATTGGTCCCGCTTCAGCGGAGGAGTATTCAGCAGTGCTACGCGAAGTGGTCGACGCACTGCACCGGATGTCGATTTCCACGATCGATGGATTCTTCATGCAGATGGCGGGCGCCTTTGGACCGGAGTTGGGCCTGCCGGAAGGGTGGCGGATTGCTGAAGACGATGAGCAGCGAGCCATGCGCATGGACGCGATCGGCGCGGTCATTGCTGCCGACCCAATGCGGGCGGTCGATCTGGCGCGACAGATGTCCGATGGCGAGCCGAAAGTGCAAATTCAAGCTGGAATTGACGCAGCGCTCGGCGGTGCGTTTGCCATTTGGGACCGATGCGCACTGGGTAATGATCCTGGCAAGCCATGGTTGGCGCTGGCATCGGACAGTGTGCAACTGTTCCCCAAGGCGCGCCGCTGCGAGGCGGCGGCGCGTGTTGCGACCATTGACGCGATGCGCCAGGCCGCAGTTCCACAGACCAAGAGTGGTACGCCGAACAAGCATTGGACGAACGCCATTCCTCGTGTCATCCGCTTAGCCGAAGATGGCCATTGGTTTGACCTGCTGAAGGACTCGCTGGTGAGCGCAGTACGCGACACTGGGATGTTTAGCAGCGTTGCGCCGGAACCAGCATTTGCACGCGGGCTTGAGAAGTTGGTCGGTCACGCCTGTGCCGAGGTGCAAGACGTCATTCGCGCGCGTTTGCGGGCAACCGAGGAACTTGTTCACAGTGTTGATCGCGAGTTGGTCCGCATGCGCCGTGCAGAAGGTGCGTATGGATTTCAGGACATCACCACACTGATTGCCCGCGCTCATTGCCTCGGCGGTGAAGGAACAGAAGCGATGCGCGAGCGATTGGATCGCGCGATTCGTGATTTAGCACTTGATGAATTTCAAGACACTTCACCCGCGCAGTGGACGGCATTGGTGCCACTCATCGATGAGATCATGGCAACCGGTGGGCGACGCTTCTTAGTAGTGGGCGATCCCAAACAGTCAATTTATGCGTGGCGCGGAGGAACGCCGGAATTGCTCGCGCAAGTGGGCTCGCGTCCGGGGCTTGAGGACGACGCGTCGCTCAACACCAGTTTCCGTTCGAGTCCGGTGATTCTTGGCTTCGTGAATACGGTGTTTGGCGATATTGCGGGTTTGGTCAGCGGTACGCCACTTGCTGCAAGTACGCCTGGTACAGAGCAGACCTTCACTGATGCCGGATTGACGGCGCCGCGACAGGTTGACCGCAGCCCACTCTTGCGTGCACTAGCTGGGTGGACATTTGTGGAGCATCTGGCTGCAGAGCGCAACGAGCATATGCCTGGATTCGTTCGCGCATTCCGCGCGGCTGGGCAAAGTGCTGATGCAATCGCCGCCACGGTTGCGGCCATTGTGGCTGATCGTCATGCCCGTCGACCAGATGCAACAATCGCCGTGCTCGTCAGTAAGAATGATGAGATCACCGCGTGCGTTGCGGCACTCCGGCGCGCTGGCGTGGCAGCGAGCGACGAAGGGCGATCGCAACTACTTGACTCACCAGCGGTCACGGCCATCATGGCCATGCTGCGGCTTGCAGATCAACCCGATGATCGTGCTTCGCATTGGATAGTGAGTCGTGAACCAGTTGCTTCGATCTTTGGCTGCGCCCCCATGGAGACGTTTGCGGGCGGTGCTGCACAGCGAACGGAAGCGGATCGCATTTCTGCGCAAGTGCGTCGTGCCTTGCATGCGGAGGGTTTGCCGGCGTGGATTGATCGAACCATCGATCGATTCCGACCGGTCTGTTCTGCTCGTGATATGCAGCGATTACATCAACTTTCTGTCATGGCTCATGATGCCGACCGAGCCGATGTGGCCCGGCCAGGTCACTTTGTAACGAGCGTTGAATCGCGTGGCGTCCGTGCTGCGGCGGGGGAGCGCGTGCGGGTGATGACTATTCATGCCAGCAAGGGACTGGAGTTTGATGAGGTCGTGCTGGGCAGTCTTGACCGCGCCATGGGATCCGTTGATGGTGGTGCTGGCAATTGGTCGGTACTTGCACCAGATCCAACCAAGCCGCCGATCGCCGTTGCGCCGGTATTGGCAAGTGCCATCATGGAGTATTCGCCACTCTTGGAGGCGTTCCGCCGCGAGGCACAGGTGGGGCGCATCTTTGATGACGTGTCGGGCTTCTATGTGGGCGTGACCCGTGCGCGTGAGGCGTTGCACTTGGTGTGTGCGCCGCCGACTGCGGTGGACACGTTGCGACTGAGCGGTACCCGGATCTTGCGCATGGCGTTTCCGGAATTTGAAACAGGGCTGCTCGCAACCAAAGTTGTGAATGAACGCTTCTGGGAGTGCGGCGTAGATGCGCTGCCGAGCGAAGGCAGTCCGTTGCTCGCAAATAATGTGGAAGTGGCGGAACTGACGTCGACATCGACATCGACACCGGCACCGGCACCGACGCTGACGCCAACGCCAACGCCAATGCCGGCACCCGTGGTGGAACGCATTGCGCGGCCCGATGCGCGCGGGGGCGTAGCGCCGAGTTCGCATGAGCGGCTTGGTGCTGGTGGTATTCCGCTGTTTACGGCGGAGTTCGCGGGTGCGGATGACGGCGCGCGCGGTTCGCTGGCGCACGCGTGGTTCGAGCACGTGGAATGGCTGGATTCCGAGGGGATTGATGCCGCATCAGAGCCACAGGTGTTGCGCGCAGTGGCAGTGGAGATTGGTCGACCGGTCGATGCCGCGTTGCGCGAATCGGTGCGCACGTTGGTCATGGCCGCCGCGCAGGGACCGCTTGGTGAGTGTTTGCGTCCAGCGCGGTACGCATCCTGGAAGTGCGACACATTTCAGGTACGAAGCGAAATGCCATTCGTGGTGCAGATTGATGGACGCACGCAGCGCGGTCGAATGGACCGAGTGGTACTGGGCATGCGCGCGGGGCGCGTGGTACATGCGGAGGTGCTGGACTGGAAGACTGGCGCGCGTGACCTACAGGGCGCAGAGTTCGAAGAGCGAATCGCTCCGTATCAGTTGCAAATGAATGGCTACCGCCGTGCGCTTGCGGCTATGTTTGAAATTGCTCCAGAATCAGTAAGCGCCGTGCTGGCGTTCGTTGATCGGGGTGAGATCCGTGAAGCGTGAATGCGAGCCGCTGTGCAACGCGCGTCTCTTTAGTAGCTGATCGTCACAAATACACCCAAGAGCGCGTTGGGATCAACCGTGGTACTGCGTGTGTTGGAACCGTTTGATGCTTGGAGCTGCAGTTGCTCGTAGAACGTTGTTCCCACCAGCATGTCCAGGCGGCAGGTTGGAGTGAAGTCGTAGCCAACGCTCACAAATGCGGCCCAGCTTTGATCTTCGCCGACACCGTTGTTGATGGTGGGATCGTTGTTGGTTCCGAGGCGGAATCGGCGTAATTGCCAGCCAATTCCGAAGGCAACATCCACTTTGGATCCTTCGGGTTCCCACGCGACATCGACGCCCACGAACGGACTTGCCGGCGGCCTGCGGATGGTGGAAAGTAACCAATCGTCGGCAAAGTGCCAGTGCAATACAGGGATGGGAATGATGATCGGATCGTTCTCGATTTGTGTTACGCCGAGGACACCGAGACCGAGCATCATGTTGGCGGTGGGAGTCCAAGCAATGCTGCCGATTCCGCCGCCGTACAGACTGTCTCCAGCATCCGCATCCGATTCGCCCGCGATAGCAAAGATGCCGCCGAGCGAAGCGGTCCAACCATCGGCCACTTTGAAGCTGCCGCGCGCCTGCAGGCCGAAGAGGTTCACGCTGCCGAACGGATCAGCGACGCCAAGTTCGGAGACGCCGCTCCAGTGGTACCAGTCAAACTCATAGCCCATGGCGACGGTGACGTTGAGGTCATTGGAGCTGTACACGCGCGCTGAATAGCTTCCATAGAAACGGTCGGCGCCCATGCTGGCGTCGTCACCGATATCGGCACTGAACTGATGGATGTAGCCAGCGCCAGCCGAGTGCACGGGCTGCTCATCACCGCGAAGAGTCACTACTGGTAATGGAGCAGTGGCATCGGCGGTGGTGGGGGGCACGGGGGCGGCAGGCGCAACTGGCGCAACTGTTGCCGGTGGCGTTGTGGCGGCGGCTGGAGTTGCGGCCGGCGCTGCGGCAGGAGTCACCGGTGGCGCCGCAGCTGGCGCGGGCGCTGCCGCCGCCGTTCCAGTTGTTGGTGGCGCGGCGGCGGGTGTGGGTGTCCGCGGTTCGGGCGCGTTCGGTGGTGTCAGTGAAGGATCTTGGCACCAGGCCGGGGATGTCGCGGAAAGTCCGATCAACAGGGTGACGGCAGCAACGCTTGAATTGCAGATTCGGGTGGCGAAGGCTTTGCTGAGCATGGACGCATCGTAAGTTCCCCCCGGATTGCTGCATGTGGGTGGCGGAGTGGTGCATTTGGCAGCGAGATCTGCCCGGACAGGTGCATGTTGCGCGCCCCGATCGCCGATGTAGCCCCCGGACGCGGACTATGATCCCCGTCCCCCGCGGATTCCCTCGGGTTCCATATTGAGGATCGCATGCAACTGAACCTCCCGACCGGCCACTACCCAAACGGCATCCATGGCGGAATGATGGCGACACCGAACACGCTGGCAGCAGCTGGTATCGGTCGAGACATGATTCGCCCCGAGACCCTCGCTAGTACTTCCTACCAGCGCACCCGCGAGATGACTATCGATGAACTCCTCCTGGAGAATCGCGTGGTCTTCCTCATTGGCGAAATCAACCACGCCTCCGCGGCGCGCGTGATGATGCAAATGCTGTATCTGGAAAGCCAGAAGCGTGGTCAAGACATCAACTTCTATATCAACAGCCCAGGCGGAGCGGTCGATGACACGCTGGCCATTTACGACACCATGCAGTTCATCTCCAGCGAGGTGGGCACCTATTGCATCGGTCGTGCATATTCCGGCGGAGCGGTCCTCTTGGCCGTGGGTCAGAAGGGCAAACGCATCATTCTGCCGCATGCCAAGGTGATGATTCACCAGCCGCACGGCGGCGTGTATGGCCAAACCTCGGACATCCAGATCCAGGCCGAGATGATTCTCAAGATGAAGCGTCAGCTGAACGAGATCCTTGCCAAGCACACTGGTCAGCCCGTGGAAACGGTCACCAAGGATGCCGAGCGCGATAAGTATTTCAACGCAGAAGAGGCCAAGGCCTACGGTCTTGTTGACGAGGTGGCCACCTTCCCAGAGAAGGGCAAGCGTTGACGCGAGCGGAGTTGCTCAACTTGATGTCTGCCATGCCCCTGGTGGCAAGCCCGATTTCTTCGAGCGCGCAGTCGCTCGCCGATGTCTGGTCGATTTCGTCCGATTCAGCGGCGCCGGGTGCAGATCCGCGCAGTGACGAAGATGATGACGATGAGCCGCGCTGGATTTCGGTTCCGCTGGTGGTTGACAAGCGCGGTAAGAGTGAGGAGTTGGTTGACCTCTACAGCCGCTTGTTGCGCGACCGGGTGATCTTTGTTGGCGCGCCGATTTCTCGCCCGCTTGCACAGGTAGTCACTGCTCAGCTCTTGTTCCTGTGGAACGAAGATCCGACTGCCGAGATCAGCATGTACATCAACAGTCCGGGCGGATCAATTTCCGACGGCCTTGCCATCATTGACACCATGCGATCGGTGACTTGCCCGATCGCCACCTACATCGTTGGTCAGGCCGCCAGTATGGCGAGCGTGATCGCCTGTTGTGGAGCCAAGGGTCATCGCTTTGCTCTGCGCCACGCAGAGAACTTGGTGCACCAAGGGCGCATCGGTGGATTTGAGGGGCAGGCAACTGACTTGGAGATCTTTGCGCGGCAAATGCAGCGTATTGAAGATGTCTGCAACAACCTCTATGCCGAGGCCACTGGCCACTCCATGGAGAAGATCGCTGCCGACTGCGAGCGTGACCTGTGGCTGAATGCCCAGGAAATGCTCGAGTACGGACTCATTGACCGAATCATCGAACGCATGCCTGTGGCGCCGCATCCGGCGCAGTGAGATAGGAACACGAACACCATGACACTGATCCCCATCGTCATCGAAAAGACTGGTCGCGGCGAGCGCGCCTACGATATCTACAGCCGTCTGTTGAACGACCGCATCATCTTCCTAGGCGGTGGCGTCTCGGACACGATGGCTAACTTGGTGGTCGCGCAGCTTCTGTTCCTTGCCAACGAGGACCCGAAGGCGGAGATCAGCATGTATGTCAACAGCCCGGGTGGCAGCGTGAGTGCTGGACTTGGCATTGTTGACACCATGCGATTTGTGCCGTGCCCGGTGGCGACGTACATCATTGGTCAGGCTGCCAGCATGGGCAGTGTGATCGCTTGCAGCGGCACCAAGGGTCGCCGCTTCGCATTGCCGCACGCTGAGAATCTGATGCACCAGCCGTTGATCGGCGGAGTGATCGAGGGGCAGGCGACGGATCTTGAGATTCACGCCAAGCACATTCTGCGCCTGCGCGACAAGTTGTATGCGCTGTACAGCGACAACACCGGCCAGACGCGGGAGACGATTCACAACGACTGCGATCGCGATAAGTGGCTGAATGCGCCAGAAATGCTGGCGTATGGCCTGATCGATAAGGTCCTGGACCGCTTGCCTGGCAAGTAAATCCGATCGTATTTCAGGTGGCAAAAAACATCGCCCGCGCCGTCATGACGGCGCGGGCGATTTGTTTGGTAGTACGTGTAGTACGCAGCCGGTTTGCGGGACGGCGCACGTCGAAACCACGCGCTTAGCGGCGAGCGCGGCGACGCAGCATCGTGAGCGCAAAGACGGCGAGTCCAGGCGCTGGCACGGATTGCGGTGCATCGCCTGAGCCGAATACCCACGCATCGGCGCTGCCGTTACTGAGCATGCGGTCGCTGGCGCCAAACATGGCCATCTCCCAAGCGCCGTCCACTTTCGTCCAGTAGTGCCAATAGTTTTCGATGGGCCACAGATCGCCGTTGCCGTATTGGTAATCAGCACCAAGGCCGATGCCGGTGATGAAATTGCCAAAGGTGTACGTGTCGTATGCCAGCGCGGCACCACTGATTGAGGAAGTGCTCAATTGCAGGGCATCGAACCCGTTCATTGGTGTGTCCCAGCGCAGGGTGATTTGGTAGGCATTGCCGTTGGTGAAGTCCACTTGGATGACGGATGCATTCGCCCCGGTACCAACGTCGTACTGAGCAACCAGCCCAGCAAAGGATTGCGAATGAGTGAGAACGATGGCTGCGAGTGATGCAGCGGCGGACCATGTCCGAGTGTGAGCGAGCATGCGAGATCCTCATTCCTGATGTGCGCAGGAAATCGATGGTTATCTTGGACTTCGGTCGACCCGGCTCGCACGTACCCACGCGGGTACGGCCTACGGTGACGCATTCGCTGCGGATTTTGACCGCATTCCTCCGAAGTCCAACGGGCCGCGCACGGAGCGACTTGACGAAGAGAATAGTGCCACGGCAGCCGGCTATTCGTGATTTACCTACAAATTCAGCGAAAGATCCGCGGAAGCCCCGTGCGGCTTACGATGCGCACGCTGGAGAGAAACCTATGGCCGACCCACAACAAACCGAAGCTCTCATTGCTACTTTCCGCGCCGACCATGATCGCGTCAAAAAAGAGGTGCAGAAGGCGGTCGTTGGTCACGAAGAAATCATCGACGGCATCCTGGTGTGCCTCTTCGCTGGTGGTCATGCGCTCTTGGAGGGAGTGCCGGGGCTTGGTAAGACTTTGTTGATTCGCAGTCTTGCGCAAGCGCTGCAGTTGAAATTTGGGCGCATCCAGTTTACGCCGGATCTCATGCCGGCCGATGTCACCGGCACCACCATCGTGGTGGAAACGCCATCCGGTCGCGACTTTCAGTTTCGCAAGGGGCCGCTCTTTGCGCAGATTGTCCTTGCCGACGAAATCAATCGAGCGACGCCAAAGACGCAGAGCGCCATGCTTGAAGCAATGCAAGAGCGCAGCGTGACCGTTGGTGGCACGACGCATCAACTTGATAAGCCGTTCTTTGTGATGGCCACACAGAACCCGATTGAGCAAGAGGGCACCTATCCGTTGCCAGAAGCGCAATTGGATCGATTCTTCTTCAAGCTTGAGGTTGGCTATTCAACACGCGCTGATTTGCGCGAGATTCTGGCGCGTACCACTGCCGGAACGATTGACGAACCACAGAAGGTCATTGACGCAGAAACCATCATTCGCCACCAGAAACTGGTGCGAGCGGTGCGAATTTCCGACACCGTGCAGGATTACGCAGTACGCGTGGTCTTGGCGACGCATCCGCGTGGGCAGTTTGCCACACCGCTGGTGAATCAATTTCTGCGCTTTGGAGCAAGCCCTCGCGCAGCGCAGACGATGGTGCTTGGCGCCAAGGTCAAAGCGTTGCTCGCTGGTCGCGCCACCGTTTCCGTGGAAGACATCAAGGCAGTGTCGCTTCCGGCGCTGCGGCATCGCGTGTTGCTCAACTTTGAAGCGGAGGCTGAGGGTCGCGGCGCGGATGAGATTGTCATGAACATCTTGGAGACGGTGCCCACCTCGGCTGCCGACTTCGCAACGCGGTGAGGTCATCGCTGGTCACTGAGCGCAGTCAGTTCATTTATCCCGGTGCTTGAACTACTTACTGAATGACGGCGTCCCACTCGGTGTCCGGCTCACGGCCTGGTAATGGTCCGCGGGTTCGATCAGAGTCTGGATCGCCACGGTCTGCTGGGAATTCCGCGCGCATCTGCGTTCCATGCGGCGCGAGCGCTGCGAACGTCAGGGTTCCGCCGTGACGCTCAACCAACGCGCGCGCTACCGCGAGCCCGAGCCCGGTGCCTCGCTGTCCCTTGGTACTTGCAAATGCCTCAAATAGACGGGTTTGCTGCTCAATCGGCACCCCTGCGCCATTATCGCTCACATCAATGCGGAATACTCCGTGTGGCGCATCGAACTCGCAACGCACCGTGACCCGACCACTCCGGTCCGGCGCCGCCTCCACTGCATTGGCAAGCAAATTGAGAAGCACCTGATGAACAGCGTTTGCATCGATCGGCGCGGGCGGCAAAGCGGGATCGACGTGCGTGAGCAACTGAACGCCACGGCGATCCGCTGTTGATTTCATCAACTCACATGCTTCCACTACCACCGCTCCAATATCTGACTCTTCAATTTCCAGAGGGCGCTCTTTGGCATACGCAAGCATGTTCATCACCAGCCAAGAGATGCGATCAAGATTGCGTGCAACAATTGGCCAGCCTTCGCGCGCCATTTCCAAATCGCCACGCCGCAATGCCAATTCCACAGCATCGGCTCCACCGCGCAAGCCCTGCAGAATGTTCTTCACACTGTGGCTGATGGTGGCAACGGTCTCACCCATGGCCTGCAGTCGTGCCGGGTCTGACTCCGGGACTGGGGTCGCTGCTGCGCCTGGATTCAGTGCTTGAACGCGCATCTCTGTATCGCCGCAGCGAATCACGTCTCCGGCCCGCAATTGCACGCGCGACTCAATGCGTTGTCCGTTCACCCATGTGCCGTGTGCGCTACGTAGGTCGCGGAGGTACCACTCGCCAGTCGACGGCGTGAGTTCGGCGTGGCGCCTGCTGACGCTGAAATCACAGGATCCAAGTGCTTCCGTGCTGCGTCCAATGAGTTGTGGCTCGGTGTCAGGCAGCACATGTTGCTTCCCGCTATCTGGCCCAGCAATCACGTACAGCACAATCATCGAACTATTCCTCGGAAATGAGCTTGCGTAGATCCGCCGCGCGTTCCGCGTCGAGCAGGGTGAGTTGATACTCCTGCTCCCCGGCGCATGTACGGTCTCCGAGCGCGAAGCACGCCAGTCCCAGCACGTAGCGCGCTTGCACGGACTTGGGATCCGCAGCGATGGCGGCCTCGGCCAAGGTCCGCGCGTCGGCCCAACGCTTGTCCTTATATGCAACCACGGCCAACTTCATCTGCGATGCTGCAACGCTTTCAGACGATCCGCTCTTGGCGGCAATCTCATAGGCGAGACGGGCTCGTTGCACATCGCCCACGGCCTCAAGGGCCACGCCGCGTTGTGCATGCGCTGATGGATGCACAGGCGCCAATGCAATGGCACGATCGAATGCTGCAATAGCGTCTTGGTGCCGACCGAGCTTGTCGTAGGCGAATCCGAGCGCGGCTTGTAGATCAGCGTCATTCGGTCGCGCACGCACTACTTCGTCAATCCGCTGTGCAGCATCTCCCCAGCGTTTTTGTGCCAAGCAGCACCAGCCCAGTACCGCCTTCGCTTCAATCTCGTTGGCATCGATGCGCAGTGCGTCATCTGCGTTGCTTTGCGCCTTGGTAACGTCGCCAGCATTCCACCAGTGAATAGCGAGGGCGGTGTAAATAGCAGCGCTTTCCGCGCCGGCTTCTTGGGCAACTACCAGTGCAGCAAGGGCTTTTTCAGGCTTTTCTTCGTCATTCCACAGTGCTGCAAGTTCAAGGGCCGCAGCAGCCTGCCGCGCATCGGCACGCAGTGCTTCTTCAAAGGCGGCAACAGCTTCATCGCGCGCGCCCGTCTTGAGAGCCAGGTGGCCAACGGTGTGCATCGCGTGCGCACGGCGCTTGGCGTCCTTCATGGCTGGCAACGAAACCGCTTTGCGCGCAGCCTCCAGACCATCGGCACTGTTTCCAGTGGCGTCCAGTGCAAGTGCCAAGTTAGTCCATGCTCCCGCCATGCCGGCATCAATGGCCAGTGCCTCACGGTAAGCAGCGATGGCCGCGGCATGATCGCCAGATTTTTGTGCTGCTATGCCGCGTGCGAATGCACCGCGCGACTTTGCTCGGAGTTCTTCTGCAAGGCGTGCGGCTTCTTGAGCGGCGAGCACTTCTGGTGCGACCCAGTCACGCAGTGCTGTTGGTGGACCACCCACGTTCTCAGTTCCGGCTTCAACGAGTGTGGGCGGCAGTGCGGGCTTGGGTTCCGGTTCAGGCGCTGGTGCGGGGGCAACAGGCGGCGGCGGCGTGGGCGCGCGCCGTAGGTAGATCGCCAGCACCACGGTGAATGCGACAGTCGCCAGAATGAGAGAGAGGACGATGCGCTTGTTTCGATCCACGCCGGTAAGCGTACTTGGCGATGGGTCCACGCAACACACCCATGTCGTGCGCGCCCGAGGCGCATCGCTAGTCCTGAAAGTCGTAGATCGGACCAACACCAAGGATGGTGGTCAATTCATCGAGCGCAGCTCGTGACTCGCGCAAGAGTTGCGGGTCCGCCAAGTCCTTCGGGGACAGTTCCTCCCGATAGTGACGACGCACCCATGCCTCCAGCGCTGCATGGCCTGCTGGGGTCCACAGGCATCCCGGGGCGACCGCCGACACTTCGTCGGTGGTGAGCGGCACTCGTAGCCGCAAGCATGCTGGCCCGCCGCCGTTGCGCATGCTCTCGCGAACATTGAGGTAAATCACGGACTTCACCGGGCATGCTTCGCTATCCACCATGCGTTGCACCAGCCGCGCGATGCCTGGGTGGCCTTCGCTCTCCACCGGCAGTATCAGCGCCATGGTGCCGTCGGCCAGCGAAATCAACTGTGAGTTGAAGAGGTAGGTGCGTACCGCATCGGCGACACTCACTTCCGATTCTGGCACAACCAGCGCTTGGAAATGTGGTCCAACAGCTGCAGCCAGATCGTCAAGGACTCGGTCTTGATTAAGGAGCGCCAATTCATGCACCAGATAGAACGATCCATTTCCAACCGAGATCACATCATTGTGAAATACACCGTGATCAATGGCCGCGGGATGTTGTTGGGCGTGGATGCATCGATCGTTTGGAATGCCGTGCAAGGCTGCGACCGCTTGTCCAGCTTCAAGCGTTTGCCGCGCTGGATAGCGCGAAGGACGCCGGCCGACTCCGCTGGCTTGCACGCCGAATACAAAGAGATGTACTCCAGGAGTTTCACCGCCATTGCCACCCGATGCCGTGAAACGTGTGTGATTTGCTGCGCCTTCGTCGCCCCACGGTGACGGCGCTCCCGAAGTGTCCAGCGCTGCAAGCGCATCATGAATGACGAATCGGTTGTCGTCACGGAAGATGGCGCGCAGGGTGCGTGCGGTCTGCGGCGCCTCGATGGCGCGATGTGGCATGGTGCGCAGGTTGGCCACAGTCATATGAACGCGGCCATCACCGGAATCCTTCGAAGGTGTGACGGTGGCAGCGTTGGCGGTCCACATGGAACTGGCACTCGATGCGCGTGCTAAGAGATGCGGGGCATCGCGGGCGGCAGTGGCAATCGCCACCTCATCAGAGCCAGTGAATCCAAGCGCATGCAGCGTTGGGATATGCGGTCGCTCGTGGGGCGGAATCCAACCTTGCACAAGTCCCAGTCGCGCGAGTGCGGCCGCTTTGGCAAGGCCTTGCAGTGCTGCATCGCGTGGTCGAGCCGTTGTCCCTTGATTTGAGGTGCTTGCCACGTTTCCGGGCGACAGCCCGGCGTAGTTGTGGGTGGGGCCGACGATTCCGTCAAAGTTCGCTTCCGGCACAGATTGGAGCGTACCGCGCGCCCGTCTTACACTCCGCAGCCTGATGGCACGCGCTTCAGCAGCTTCCGGATCGAAGGCATCCCGTATGTCCCCCGACGCTTCCATGCGTATCGTGGTGCTCACGGGTAAGGATTCGTTCACCCGCGTTGAGCACTCGCGGCAACTACATGCAGCGCTGACAGAAAAATTTGGATCAGTCGATCGATTTGAGTTTGATGGAGCATCAGCAACCCTTGCGCAGGTGATGGATGAACTCCGTTCCTATGGGTTGCTCTCGCAGCACAAACTCATAGTGATAGACAATGCTGAAGGATTCATTGGCGCTGAAGATCGACGCCGTGCGATGGAACGCTACGCAGCCAATCCGCAGCAAGAGAGCACACTGTTGATGCGCGCGGGCACACGGTGGAATCCGGGCAAGTTTGACAAACTTGTTGAAGCCAGTGGTGGCGCAGTGATCAAGTGTGAACCACCCAACGATAAGGATGCGATCAGTTGGTGTGGCACGCGTGCAGAGAAGCGCCATGGTGCAAAGTTAGCGGCGGGTGCGGCGGAATTATTGGTGGAAAAGATTGGGCCGGACTTGGCGCGCATCGATACTGAACTTGCCAAGTTGGCGACCGCAGCTGGTGAGGGCAAGCCGATCTCGCGCGCACTGGTTACAGAATTTGTTGGTCAGTCGCGGGAGGAACAGGCGTGGGGGTTGCAGTCGGTACTCATCCAGAAGGGCGCGGGTGCTGCGCTGGTCAAGTTGAACGAATTGGTGCGTATTTCAGGCGTCGCTGACGCGTTGATTGGCTGGACCATCGTTGACCTCCTGCGCAAGGCGCACGATGCAGCGCGACTGATGGACGATGGGCAGAACGACTTTGCAATTGCCAAGCAGCTCAAACTTTGGGGCGATGCGCAGGCACTGGTTTGTCGCGCGGCGCGGGCCCTTGGTAGTGCTGGAGCAGCCGCGCTATTGGCGGAGAGTGTGCGTACTGATGCACGCACAAAGTCGGGTTTCAGTTCGGACAGCGCTCGAACCTTTGAAGCGCTAGTGGTTACCATCGGTGATCGCATTCGATGAAATACTCAGACACGCTGCTCCCGTTCACCACGCTCACCACATGCGTCGCTTTGGCGGCGTGTTCATCGGGGCAGCCCACTGCGCCTCCGCCGATCACTCCGGTGCGTGCGCAGCCCGTCGTCATTCGTGAGACCATTGATCCGCTGCCGCAGACCGATACGCGGCGGCGTGTTGATTCACAGGTGGCTGTTCGTACAAGTTCGCCGACTGTTCGCCCTTCCGCGCTACCGATGTTTGAGATGACCTTGGCTCCATCGGACCCGAAGCAGATTGCCGCCTTGCCTGTGCCGGAGTCCGTAGAAGCGATGCCGGTGGACACCATGCGCGCGATCGACACCGCTCCGCCGCCGTTGCTTCCTGAACCTGTGCCGGTGGTGGTGGCTGAACCAGCGCCCGCTGTTGCTGCTGTTCCGGTGGTGGTGGTTGAACCGGTGGTCGTACCGGTTGAGGTGGCACCTGCGCCAGTGGTTTCAGAGTCGCGGGTGGCGGAGGCAGTGCCCGCAAGTGCTGCTGAGCTTCCGCCAGAACCAACGATGCCGAGCCGGGTGATGGTGAAGGCTGCAAACCCCGTTGCGCCGCTCGCCATGACTGGCACGGCGATTGTCCCAGTCGCTGACAGAGCGGGCGTTCGCGAGCGACCCGCGCCCACGCCGGCGCGTGCACCGGAGCCTGTGCTAGTTCCGGAACCAACGCCTGCGCCGGTTGCAGAACCAGCGCCCGCGCCGACACCAGAACCTGCGCCCGCGCCGATCGCAGAACCTGTGCCCGCGCCGATCGCAGAACCAGCACCTGCGCCAACACCGGAACCAGCACCCGCGCCGGTCGCAGAGCCTGCACCTGTTCCAACACCAGAACCAACACCAGCGCCCGTGCCGGTCGCAGAACCTGCACCTGCACCAACACCAGAACCAGCACCAGCGCCCGTGCCGGTCGCAGAACCTGCACCTGCGCCAACACCGGAACCAGCACCTGCGCCTGTCGCAGAACCTGCACCTGTGCCAACACCGGAACCAGCACCTGCACCGGCGCCGGTTGCGGAACCTGCACCCGCACCTGCTCCCCCGCCCATGAAACTTGCGAATCCAGTCATGGCTTCCAAGGTGCGGGCGTTCGGAGACATTGAGCCGTTGGATGCCGGGTCATTGCATCCTGGCGATCGCTTCCTTGTGTATGTCGAGCTGCTCAATTGGCCATTCGTTCCCGGAATCGGCGGGCGCGTTGTGGCGTATGCCCAGTACTCGCTGCACATTGAGAACATGGCCGGAACGGTCGTCTGGAGCGAAGGTCCGGTCGAAGCAACGCATACCGCTGCAGCGCCGACGGATGAACTATTCATTACTCGGATGGTTCGCCTCCCCGACTCCCTGCTGGCCGGTCAGTATCGGCTCGCGATCGAAGCGACTGATATGGCAACCGGCATGATGGCCAAGGTAAAGACGCCGTTCACTGTCAAGCCATCAAACAAGCGCTAATCGCTTGATGTATCGCATCGGTAGCCGAAGTACAATGTCGCCCCGCCTCCTTCTCGGAGGCACCGCACGTGCCAGACGACGCATCCAACGCACGCCCTGATCTTGACGCCCCGACAGCACCCCTCGTGCCGACGGTGGTGGATGGCACCCAAGGCGTTGTGGATGCCGCGCTTCCAATCGCAGATCCGCACTCCTCCAGTGGTCGGCACAGCAAGGGTCATGGCGGGGGTATCGCATTGGCCATCGGCGCGGTCGGTGTGGTATTCGGTGATATCGGAACCAGCCCGCTGTACGCGTTTCAGGAAACCATTGCCCACCACGGCAGCGCCGATCGTGCGTTCGTGATGGGTGTTCTGAGTTTGATCTTCTGGGCGCTGTTCTTGGTGGTGGTTGCGAAGTATCAGCTACTCATCATGCGTGCCACCAATCGTGGCGAAGGTGGATTGTTCGCATTGCTTTCCCTCTTGCCGCGCGGCCTGCAGCGTCGCGCGGATTACCGCTTGGCATTCTTTGGTGCCATGGCCATCATGGGCAGTGCATTGCTGTTCGGCGACGGCGTCATCACGCCATCCATCTCCGTGCTGTCAGCGATGGAAGGTCTCACCGTCTTTGACGAAAGCCTGCAAGGATGGGTGGCTCCATTGACAACAGTGGTGCTGGTGTTCTTGTTTGCCGTGCAGCGATTTGGAACTGGACACATCGGCCGCATCTTCGGTCCGGTGATGCTCCTGTGGTTTGGTGTATTGGGATTTCTTGGACTGCGCGCCATCGTCTCGGATCCAAGTGTGCTTGCCGCAGTGAATCCCCGGTACGCCATCGAACTGATTGCAGCGAATCCGTCCGGCACATTCCTCTTGCTTGGCTCAATTGTCCTGGTAGTGACGGGCGCCGAGGCGCTGTATGCCGACATCGGGCACTTTGGAATTGGCCCGATTCGGCTTGGATGGTTCACGATCGTGTGGCCCTGCCTGATTCTGAACTACTTTGGCCAAGGCGCATGGGCGATCGCCAATCCGCCGGATCCCGCGTTGCTTTCTCAATACAAGCCGTTCTACGGTCTAGTGCCTGCGGGATGGGTTATTCCCATGGTTGTTCTGGCTACGTTTGCAACCATTGTTGCTAGCCAGGCGATGATCTCCGGCGTCTTCTCGATGGCGCGCCAAGCGATCCGCCTCAACTATTTGCCACGCCTTGCCGTGGTGCACACATCCAGCTTTACTGAAGGTCAGATCTACATCCCGTTCCTTAATTGGACCATGATGATCGGATGCCTGATGACGGTCTTCTTGTTCCGCTCCTCAGCAGCGCTTGCCGATGCGTACGGCATTGCAGTCACGGCAGTCATGGGAATCACCTCGCTGCTGTTTGCTGAGGTGGCGTTGAAGACGTGGAAATGGAAGCCGCCAGTGGTGTGGATTGTGGTTGGCACATTCCTAGCGATTGACTTGGCATTCCTGTCCTCCAACCTGCTCAAGGTGTTCCATGGTGGTTGGTATGCATTGGCGATTGCGGCCGCAGGTTCCATTGTCATGGTCACTTGGAATCAAGGAACCCTGGCGGTGGGCCGGCAGATTGCCGCCCAAGGCGAAACGATTCATGAATTCCTCGCGCGGCTTTGGTCAGATGTGGTGCCGCGCGTTCCTGGCACCGCCGTGTTCCTGACACCAACCACGCAGGCACCGTTTGCGTTGGTGAATTTTGTGAAGCACGCGCATGTGTTGCATGAGCAAGTGATCCTTCTCTCGATCGCCCCCAGCGAACAGCCGTTTGTTGCCGACCGCGAGCGCGTCACCGTGCGGTGGATGCCGGATGGATTCTGGAGTGTCTCGGCTCATGTCGGGTTCATGGAGCAGCCCGATGCGCCGGGCATCTTGCGTCTCGCACGCGAGCGCGGCTTGCCGTTCGATACTGAAGAAACCACCTACTTTGCTCGAAAGATGCAATTGGTTCCTGGCGGTCCGGCACGCATGGCTGGTTGGCGTAAAGGAATTTTCATCTTCCTGCACTCGAACGCAGCCGACGTGACCAGCGCGTTCAATCTTCCTTCGGATCGCACGGTTGAGTTTGGCTTCCAGTTGAAGCTTTGAGCAGACTTCTCTATGCGAACCATCGCCATCAAGATGCTCTTCGGTGACACAGCAAAGTTCTACGGAATTCTGCTGGGGCTCTCCTTTGCAACACTGCTCATTGCGCAGCAGGCCAGCATCTTTGTTGGGTTGATGAGCCGCACCTATGCGCTCATTGAGGAAACTCCACAGGCGGACCTTTGGGTCACCGATCCCACTATGCAGTTTGTGGATGACACCAAGCCGATGCAAGTCACTGCCTTGCAGCGCGTACGGAGCGTGGATGGCGTGGGCTGGGCGGTTCCACTCTTCAAAGGTCTCTTGGTTGCCAAGCTTCCAAGTGGTGCGCGGCAGATTTGTGATGTGGTGGGCGTTGATGATGCAAGCCTGATTGGTGTGCCAGCGCGCATGATTAAGGGCGACGTCAGTGTCCTCCGCAAGCCAGACACCATCATCATTGAGACGCGTGGTGCTCGTTCACGCCTAGCACAACCCATCAATCCTGCCAATCCAACTGGTCCGAAGCGTCCGATTGAAATCGGTGAGGAACTCGAGCTGAATGAGCGGCGCGCGGTCATCGGCGGTATCGCGGAGACCAAGCCGACATTCCAGAATGTTCCCACGATCTACACCACGTATTCGCGTGCCATTGGATTTGCGCCAGCGAACCGCCGAACCCTCAGCATGATTCTTGTGAAGGCGGCGCCCGGAGTTTCCGTGACGGAATTGCGTGACCGCATTGCGCGTGAGACCGAACTAGCGGTGTACACCCCGGATGACTTTGCGTGGACCACCATTACTTATTGGATGACGCAAACCGGAATTCCCATCAACTTTGGCATTGCCATTGCCCTTGGATTTCTAGTGGGTGTAGCCATCGCGGGGCAGATGTTCTACAACTTCACGCTTGACAATCTGAAGTATTTCGGTGCGATGAAAGCGATGGGTGCGACGACGGGTCGACTGCTTGGCCTGGTGGCACTGCAAGGCGCGGTGGCGGGCGTTCTTGGACTTGGTCTTGGCTTGGGGGTCACCTCGATTGTTGGCCTGGCAATTCCTGGCGACAAATTGGCGTTCAAGATGACCTGGCACATTCCGGTGATTGCCGCTGCAGCGGTGATCTTCATTGTGGTTGCTTCCAGTCTCTTCAGCATGCGTCGCGTGGTGAAACTTGATCCATCCGAGGTGTTCCAAGGATGATCGAGCCGACAAACAGCATCGTTTGCAATGAAGTGTTCAAGACCTTCGGCGTTGGTGATTCCATGGTCCGCGCGCTGCGTGGCGTGAATCTGGAAGTTCGCTTTGGTGAAATGATGGCACTGGTGGGGCCTTCGGGATGTGGAAAGACCACGCTGATCTCCATTCTTGCGGGTCTGCTGCAGCGCGACGAAGGCGAATTGGCGGTGCTTGGTACCGATCCCTCCGCGCTGAGTAATCACGAGCGCACTCTTTGGCGCGGCAAGAATGTTGGATTTATCTTTCAGCAGTTCAACCTGATTCCGCAAGTCTCCATCCTGGAGAACGTTGCGGTGCCACTGCTGCTGCGGCACCATCCCAAGCGAGATGCCCTCGACCGCGCCGCAAAGCTCTTGAAAGAAGTTGGATTGAAAGGCCGTGAATTGACGCGCCCCAGCAAACTCTCGGGTGGACAGCAGCAGCGCGTAGCGATCGCGCGCGCATTGGTGACCGGTCCGCGCCTCCTTGTGTGTGACGAGCCCACCAGTGCGCTTGATGGCGCCACGGGTCAGATGATCATGGGGTTGATCCGTGAACTCACCGCCGCTGCCGAGCACGTGGTTGTTGTGGTGACGCACGACGAACGTATTTATCACTTCGCGGACCGCATCGCTCACCTTGATGATGGCCGCGTCACCCACGTCAGTACCCCCGCAGAGGCACTTGCCGAATCCGCACAGCGGATGGGTGATGCCGCCAAGCGCCATTGAACTACGCTTCCCTGCAAGTCACAGTCCCCCCACACAGGCATTGATCATGAATTGGAAGTTCATCGCACTCCCGATACTCGCAGTCGTTGGCATCGTTGCTTCGGCGTACACCGTCGCCAAGCAGAATGCGGCTATGCCAGCACCGCCGCCGATGGTGCCACCGGTGGCTTCGCCGTATGGCGACCGAGTCAGTGGGTCGGGGATCGTTGAGCCGTCGTCGGAACTGATTGAACTGGGCGCGCCCGTCAGTGGATTGATCGAAGAGGTATTGGTGAAGGAAGGGCAGCGTGTTGAGAAGGGTCAGCCGCTCTTCATCATCGACCGCCGCGCGCTGATGGCGCAGGCAGCCGGAGCCGAGGCGCGCGCATTTGCCGCTGAGGCTCGCTTGGCACAGTCGCGCAGTTTGCCGAAGCCGGAGACGTTGAAGCAGGCGCAGGCGCGTGCCGATCAAACCCGTGCAGCGGTGCGCGATGCACAGGGGCGCCTCGATCGCCTGCGCGCCATCGGCGAAGCTGGCGCTATGAGTCATAATGAACTTCCGACGCGGGAGTATGAAGTGGCTAACGCGGAGTCCAAGGCAGCCGAAGCAGAAGCCAATTTGGAATTCGTCCGCAAAGGCACCTACCCAGAAGATCTGCGTGTCATTGAGGCTGACGTGGCGACCGCCAAGGCCGAGGTGGGGATGATTCACACGGAGCTTGATCGCTGCATCGCACGCGCGCCGATTGATGCACAAATTCTCCGCATTGACGCACGCCCCGGGCAGTACGCCGCCGCAGGACCAGGTGCCAAGACGCAAATGACGCTTGGTGACCTTGATCCCCTGTATATCCGTGTGGATATTGATGAACTTGATGCGTGGCGCTTTAGTGACAAGGGCAAGGCGATCGCCTCACTCCGTGGCGGGCGGCAGGCGAGCTTTCCAGTGAGCTTTGTCCGTCGTGTACCGCTGGTGTTGCCGAAAAAGACGCTGTCTGGCGAGAACGCTGAGCGCATTGACACCCGCGTCCTGCAAGTGATTTATGTGTTCGAGGATCCAAAGGTGCCAGTCGCTCCTGGGCAGTTGCTTGATGTCTTCATCGAAAGTGCTGGAGAGGCCGGCGCTCCGGATCCAGTGACTGCGCCAGTGGCGGTGCCAGTGACGGCACCAGCAGTGGCGCCAACATCCACCATTCCGGACAACGCTTCAGCAAGCGCGCCTGATGACCATGGCAACTGAAGCCTCAGTCGCCATGCACGCCACTGAGCGCCGGGCCGCGGCGATTGCAGTAGCGGTGGGGTTTGTGCTGATGGCGGTGAAGTTTGTTGCGTGGCGGCTGACGGGCTCTTCGGCGGTCTACAGCGATGCGCTCGAATCCATCATCAATGTTGTGGCAAGTGGATTTGCGCTGTGGGCGATTTCGCAAGCACACCGGCCTGCGGATCGCACGCACCCCTATGGGCACGGGCGCTTTGAATTTGTCAGTATGTCAGTGGAAGGTGCGCTCATCGGTGCAGCCGGCGCGAGCATCGTTTGGGAAGCGGTGCACCGCATGCTGGCTGGCGATCTTGGCGTGCAGCGCATTGAATGGGGCTTGATTCTCATCGGCGCCACTGCTGTTGGTAATGGCGTGCTTGGAGCGTGGTTGATGAAGCTTGGGCGTCGGAGCGGATCCGCGGCCCTGGTTGGCGATGGTCGGCACTTGATCTCTGATGCAATCACCAGCCTTGGCGCGATTGCTGCACTGGTAGCAGTCCGCATGACCGGGCTAGTGTGGATCGACCCGCTGGTTGCCATTCTGATGGCGTGCATCTTGGTTGGTCTGGGTATTCGCATGGTGCGCCGCTCGCTTGGCGAACTGGTTGATGAGCAGGACGCTGGCGATTACGAGA
Organism: Planctomycetota bacterium; assembly: GCA_039796075.1. Lineage (GTDB taxonomy): Bacteria > Planctomycetota > Phycisphaerae > Phycisphaerales > SM1A02 > UBA966. The sequence goes on from JBDKKN010000104.1 coordinate 26,087, forward strand.
CGGTTCGCAAGATTCTGGATGCTCATATCAGTGGCAGCGCCGGCGCGCGCGCGCCGCTGATTCGTGGCTGGCACAAATTGCGTACCCGGCACATTGGCAGGCACCACTGGGTGGACTTTCATGTGCAAGTGGACGACTCACTGGATGTGCGTACTGCGCATGACTTGGCTTCGTCCATTGAGTATGAGATTGAGGTTGCCCTGGGATGTACCGATGGCGGCAACGCCACTGCGCACATCGAGCCGTGGGACGAGCCCGCTGCCAAGCCTGCATAACCGTGCTTCCATCAGCATGACGGTTCAACGCTACGCTGCTGCGCCATGCGCACCAGCATCCTCTCCGCACCGCTCCCCTTAGCCACGCTCCGTAAATTATGGAAGCCGCGGCGGGATTCGTACGCCAATGCTCGGCTGTACGAGGACAACCGGATTCGTATTCATCGTGCATTCACTTGGCTTGAACACGCGGAGTCGTGCCGCGAAGCACAGCTTGACGATCGCATGCTTGCGCAGTGGGCGGGCTTATCTGCATTGTGTGCGCGCTGGGATGTGGCACGCAATCAACCAGTGGCAGAGCGTGCCGCGCTCGCGGCATTTGTGAAGCAACTTGCAGCGACTGATCAGGATGGAATTATTGCAGCCACGCTTGAGCGTGACCGCACCTTGGTCGCCAGCATGTTTGCCGATCGCTATTTGGCGCGGCACTTTGCCAGCGTCGATCTGAAGGAGCTCATCGTTCGCAGGCGGTGGGACAAGGTGTTGGCTCACCTCTTGGAGCGTTGCGCGTTGGTGCATGCGCAGTTGGCGCAGGGTGGATCGACGTATGGGAGCCGCGAGAACCGCACCGTTCTCAAGCGAACATCGATGATTTTGGATGCGGTGGCGCTCGCTGCCATTCAAGTGGTCATCAATCATGGATATTCCGATGATTGGGGGGTGTTGTGTTGGCCGCCCGCCAAGAAGTAGTGGCCATAGGAGCTAGGCTGCGCAGTTCATGGAAGCCATCTACGAATATGACCTAGTGGTAATTGGCAGCGGACCTGCTGGCCAAAGTGCGGCGATTCAGGCTTGCAAACTAGGCAAGCGCGTAGCCATGGTGGAACGCAAGCGCGGCGTCGGCGGGGTGTCAGTGCACTTGGGGACGCTGCCTTCCAAGACCTTTCGCGAAGCGGTCGTCAGTCTGAAGCGGGGCACCGTGCAGCGGTCGCTGGAGGCGATCGGTGTTGATCATGTGCAGATGACCATGCCGCAGTTGCTTGACCGGGTTGCTTCGGTGATTCACGAAGAGCAGCAACTCATTCGCTCCATGTTGGTGCGTAACGGCGTGAAGATCTTCTGGGGGTTCGCTTCGTTTGTCGATGCCAACACCATCATGGTCGACAGCGCTGATGGCGATCGCACCATCACTACGGCGTTCACTTTGCTTGCGGCGGGCACTCGGCCGGTGATTCCTCCGGGATGTCCCGATCAAACGAGCGAAGAATCGCCAATCATTCTTACCAGCGATACCGTGGGGAAATTGCGGGAGATTCCTCGCAGCTTGGTGGTTGTTGGCGGCGGCGTGATTGGCGTGGAATACGCATCATTCTTCGCATCACTGGGTACAAAGGTCACGCTTGTCGAGCGCGCTGCACGGCCGATCTCATTCATGGACCATGAAACCGTGGATGAACTCATGCATGAGATGCGCACTCATGACATGGTGTTTCGGTGCAACGAGAATGTCACGTCAATCAAGCTTATTGAGGAACCCACGCGCCGGGTGCAAGTGGAATTGGAAAGCGGCAAGCGCATTACCGCCGATGCCGCCATCATCTCTGGTGGACGACAGGGTTGCGTGGAAGGAGTGCACCTGGAGTGCGCCGGTCTGGTGGCTGATGAACGCGGGCGAATCACAGTGGACGAGTACTACCGAACTACTACGCCATCAGTCTTTGCTGCCGGCGACTTGATTGGATTCCCATCGCTTTCCGCTACCAGTGCTGCACAGGGTCGGATTGCTGCGCTGGCCATGTTTGGCGCGCCAGTGAGTCCGATGGGCGACAGTTATCCCGTTGGTATTTACGCCATTCCGGAGTTGAGTAGTGCGGGTGCCACCGAGCAGAAATTGAGCGCCGACAAGGTTCCGTACGAAATTGGTGTTGCCAGATACAGTGAAATTGCGCGCGGGAAAATTGATCAGAACGCTGATGGATTTCTTAAATTGATCTTCCATCGCGAAACGCGCGTACTGTTGGGCGTGCACATTCTTGGAGCGAATGCAACCGAGTTGGTGCACATCGGGCAAGCGGTGATCCGCCTGAATGGCGGACTCGACTTCTTCCTGTCCAACGTCTTCAACTATCCAACCTACGCCGAGTGCTATCGGGTGGCTGCATTGAACGCGTACAACAATATTCGCGCCAGTGCTGGTGAGTGAACAGCGTTACTTGGGCGGCCGGCCGCGTCCAATCATGCCCTTACCAAATTTGCGCTCAATGGCGTCGGCTACGCGGTCGACGGTGCGGTCGCGTTCCGCATTCGGATCGGCGAAGAGTGACGCGGATGTTTCATCGCCAAGCGCGGTGCATTCCAATCGGACGCCAATCAATCGCACGGCAACGAACTCGCGTGCAGCCCATCGCGTGAACAGGTCTTTGGCTGCAGCAAGAATGACCAAAGTCCGATCGGTATCAGCATCAAGCGTGGTGCTGCGGGTGATGGTCTCAAAGTCACCGAAGCGAATCTTGATGGTGATCCTGCGAGTGGTGCTGGCGCCGTTGCGGAGGCGGCGCGTCGCACTTTCTACAAGAAATTGCAGGGTTTCTAGTATGCATTCCGGGTCAAGAACGTCTTCCGCAAAAGTGGTTTCATGACCAATTCCCTTGCGATCGTGCTCGGTCTCTACCGAGCGGTTGTCAATGCCGCGCGCGCGCAGTTGCGTTTCTAGGGCATGGCTGCCAAGGCGCGTCAGTACCTCCTGCTCAGGCATTCGTTGCAGATCACCGAATGTGAAGACATTGGCGGCATGAAATCGTGGCAGTGACTTTGGTCCGATGCCCCACATGCGTTCGATGCCGACCGGTGCCAGCCAACTGGCTAAGAGGGTGGAGTCCAGCAGGGGCGCCTCAGTGATTCCATCGGGTTTATTCATGTCAGTCGCAAGTTTGGCAACAAACTTGTTTGGACCGACGCCAACACTGACAGTGAGGCCAAGTTCGGCACGCGTGGCGGCGCGGATGGCGCGCGCAATGGTCACGCCATCGCCGTGCAGCAATCGGCTGCCGGTCACATCAAGGAACGCTTCGTCAACACTTAATGCCTCAAGTAGCGGCGAGTACCGCCCCAGAATTTCCATGAAGCGATCGCTTAGTTCGGAGTATCGATCGAAGCGAGGTGTTGCAACCACCGCGTGCGGGCACAGCGCCAAGGCGCGCATCATGGGCATGGCGCTGCGGCATCCAAAGCGGCGCGCCTCGTAACTGGCGGTGGCCACCACGCTGCGCCCGGAGCGTCCGCCCACCAGGACTGGCTTGCCACGCATTTCTGGGTGGTCAAGTTGCTCAACCGATGCAAAAAACGCATCAAGATCGGCGTGAAGAATCGTGGTCGGTACGGCCATCGTGCAACACCGTACTTCCATCGGGGTACGCTTGGAATATGCATTCTGCGATTGTCATTGCTGACGCCGTCTCGCCCGTCCTTGAGTCCTTTGGCCGGCTGCACCCAATCATGGTTCACCTGCCGCTGGGGCTGGTGTTTGCGGCCCTGGTGGTGGAGGGAGCGCGCCTCATTCAGCGGCGGCCGAGCCTCTCCGCTTTCACGCCGATAGCGCTGGGGCTCGCTGCACTTGGCGCGGTAGTAGCCAGTGGCACAGGCTGGTTCTTCTCCGAGAGCGAGGCGGAAACGAGTTCGCTGTTTTGGCACCGTTGGTTGGGTATCACCTGCGCGGTTGTTCTCATTGCCGTCGCGTGGATGGCCATCCGTGCGGCTCGCCACACGGCGAATGCGGCGCAGATCACCCCGATCGCGCGCGGAGTCTTGTTAGCAGCCGCGTTGTTGGTCGGCTGGGTCGGACACCTTGGTGGAGACATGGTGTGGGGTGAGAATTATGTGCTGGAGCCAATCTTGAAAGCATGGAACGGCGGCTCGCCGAGCGCTGATGGGTCGAATGGTGATGACGCGACGGGAAGCGGCGCCACTGCGGCGAACACCACCAGTAAGGGCGATTCTGATGCCGACAAACTAGCCTTCTACACCTCGAACGTTCTGCCAATTCTCCAGGATCGCTGCTACGAGTGCCACGGCAACGGGAAGCACAAAGGCGGTCTCTCGATGGATGTGCGATCGTCGCTGGTTTCGCGTGATTCTGACGGAATCTGGATTGTGCAGGCTGGCGACCCCGCGCACAGCCTGATGATTGAGCGATGCCTCTTGCCAGCAGAAGATGACGACGCCATGCCACCAAAGGGCGATCGATTGAAAGCAACCGAACTGGAAGCTCTTCGAACATGGATTGCCGCCGGAGCAGTGATGCCAGCAACCAGCGGCGCCATCGCAGCGAACGGCGCGAGCGGAGTTCGCGGTGCACCGGTACCTGATTCCACGGCCGATCGCCGTGGTCCGGCCAGCGCCTCCAAGAGCCGTTCCGCTGGCTTGCCCGCGCTCTCCGATGCGCAGGTCGCCGAGGCGGCAGCGCTGCGCGGAAAGGGAATCAACGCGGTTCCGATCTCCGTTGGAGCATCGACCTTGTCAGTGAGTATTCCGGGCGGAAAGGGTGTTGGAGATGCAGACATCTCCGCGCTCATTCCAATTGCTGCGCAGATTGAGGAGCTCTCGTTTGCGCGCGCGTCGGTGTCCGACGCGGGCATGATGCAGATGCCGTCCATGCCGTTTGTGCGCTCGGTACGCGTCGACAACACAGCGCTGACGGACGTGGGAATTACCGTCTTGTTGTCGCGCACGCTGGAGGTAGAAACGGTGAACCTAGTGAGTTCCGGTGCCACCGATGGCGTGTTTACGGTGCTTGGCAAATTGCCGCGCCTGCAGCGCGTGTACGTGTTCAACACGCAAGTCACGGCACAGGGAATTGATCGATTCCGCGCCAGTCACCCGGGTGTAGAAATTGTGGTTGGATCCGCATTGCCGGGTACGGCGGGCACAGAAGGTCCGTCGGCTGGTCCGTAACGGCGATTTACGTGTAAATGTCGTTGAGTAGAAGGTTTCGTTCGCAACCGAGGTTGCGTTCGTAGGTAATTTATGAACATATGGAAAACACGCGACGATCGTTCCTGACGACTGCTGCTGCACTTGGCGCCGCTGGTTTCGCGGCCTCTATCGCGGGTTGTACATTCGGGAATTCGCAGGCTAGTGGTAGTGCTGCTCCGGGCACTGCACCCGTCACGCCACCGGTTGCTCCGGCAGCAACCCCGGGCGCCATGGTGGTTGGCTCTGGTTCCGCTCGCTTTGAAGTGCACCACGACTGGCTGGTTCCGCCGCCCGGTGGAGCAGCGTTCGGCGACACGCATGGTGTTGCGCAGGATGCCAAGGGAAACATTTACGTGGCGCACACGGTGCACCCATCAAGCACCTTGAAGGACGCGGTGTACGTGTATTCCTCCGATGGCAAGTTCATCCGGAGCTTTGGCAAGGAATTCGCGGGCGGCGCGCATGGTCTTGACCTGCATGCAGAAGACGGCGCGGAGTTCCTGTACCACTGCGATACGGGCCGACGCTTGGTGGTGAAGACGGACCTGAACGGCACCGTGCTCTGGGAAGCTGGCTGCCCCATGGAAAGCGGCGTATATGCGTCCGCTGACAAGTGGTGCCCAACCAATGCGGCGTTCGGTCCGGATGGAACAGTATTTGTTGGCGACGGCTACGGGTCGGAGTTCGTTCACGCGTTCTCCAAGGATGGCAAGTGGAAGAAGATCATTGCCCGCCCCGGTACAGAACCAGGCCAAGTGAAGTGCCCGCACGGCATCTATGTTGACTTACGCGGCACGAATTTCACACGCGAGCCCGCGTTGGTGGTGGCCGACCGAGGCAATCGACGTATTCAGTACCTGTCGTTGGACGGAACACACCTGGGATTTGTGAACAATGCAATGCGTCAGCCCTGCGACATGAAGGTTCGCGGCGACCGCATGCTGGTTCCTGACCTTGACAGCGTTGTCACGATTCTGGACTCCAAGAATGAGCTCATTGTCCAGCTCTGCGATGGCAACCCAAGCTCCCTCCGCGGCGCTTCGCGCGACCAGTTCATTCCTGGCAAATTTGTGCATCCGCATGACGCCATTTGGCTCGCCAATGGCGACATCTTGGTAGCCGAATGGGTGCCGATTGGCCGAGTCACGCTGCTGCGCGCCGTTTCTTGAGCCCGTCCCGGTGTTGCATGATGCCGTGTTGGCTTTTTTGAGCCCGCCCTGACGTCGCACGAGCCCGTCCCGGCGTTGCCCTGCTCGCACAGGCGGACGAGCACGCGCAGACGGCACTGGGCGCGCGTGACCTGCTGATTCTCGGTCTTATCACGTCAATCATTTCTGTGAAGTCACTTGCAGCCGTCAGTATTGCATTCGATTGTCCTCGTGAGTCCGGTGGCCTTCGGGTCGGGACTCGGTGAGGGCTCCGTGCTTTGCGGAGATCGCTTTGGACCCGCCGATTTAAGAAGGCGGCGGGTAGGCAACAAAGCCGGACGGCCGCGGATTCGCGCCGTCCGGTCGTTGCCATTTTTGATCGTTCGCTGTCGATCACTCGGTAAAGATCGCTCAAGGAGCAGGTCGCGGAGATGATCGCCCTTCGGACAAACACCACTCGCTAAACATAGTGACCGCGGACGCGACCGCCATCTCCCCAGTTCTGCGGTAGGCAGCCTGTTCACGCGCGGCCCCAAGCTCCTTACCCAAGATTGACCCGATGACGGAGGCGCGCTCGCGCTCCCGAGTCACTACTACTGCAATCGCCGAATCCATTGCTTGGCTTACTTCGGTTGCACTCGGCAGCGCTAAATCTTTCGAAACGAGTGTTTCGGGGTGATATGCATTGCCGACAAGCGCACGGTACACATCCAATTCGCGCTTCACAGCGACGCAGGTTGCTCGGTCGGTGGAGGTGCGATTCGATTCATCGTCTGGGCCGGACGATTCGCTGCCCGAAGTACCTGCGGACCGCGCCATCACCCGCGCTGCGCGTTGCGCCCTTTGCAGCGCGGCAACCGCCGCATGTGCGTAGATGTCCCAGCCGGTGCGCACCACAGCAATGGACTCATCACTGGCTAACCCATGAATGGCAATGGATACCGTATCGTCAGCGAATTTTTTGCAATAGTTACGCGGTTCTGGAACACGTGCTCCATCGCGGAATGCACTCGCTAAGAAGACCCGTGCATCGCGTGCGATGGCGGACACGCGCACATCATCAACTTTGCGCAAGTCATCGCGGTGCTCCGTACAGGCGCGGCACAAGTTCGCCAGCAGAGTTGCCTGCAGACGCTGGTCGCGTACGGTCGACATGACCACTATCTGCACCTCGTCATAGAGCACACGTGCGCCACTTTGGAGTAGTGCGTTGTCACAAGGAGCCGCCGCCACACCTGCCACGCCCGCCGCACCCGCTGGATCATCACCGTTGGATTCATCACTGTCCTTCCAGAGTTCATCACTGCCATCGTCCGCCGCATCAGTGGATGTGAGTTCCTCTGGCTTTACGCCACCGAAATTCGACAGCAGCAGAGCAAATCGCGCATGTCCAGCAGCTTGCCAGCGTCGTACCGCACTCACCGCATCGCGATGCTCAATATCGGGAAGCCAGCGCGCGGCCAGAATTTCATCGCACGCGTGATCCATTCCCACATCAAGCATGTGCACGGCTGCTAGCTCCCATTCGGCCATGCGTTGTATGTACGGAGCGCCACAGCTTGCATGTTGCGCATCAATGGTTTCAAGAATGCGCGCCACGTCATTGCTTGCTGTCATGGCGATGGCCGCAGCGACTTGCGCATTGAGCGCGGCATGTGCTGTTGCAGTCGCTGCGAGTCGGCTATCACGCTCCGCACACCACCCGTCAGGATCAGATGCCTTGCCCAAGCGCACCGACAGGAAATCCACCCATGCACGACTCTGTCCGCCGACCGTGAGCACCAATCGATCGGGCACGCTGGCGTTACTGCTTGCAACGCGGTCACGTATTGGGTCTGCAATACGGAACGAAATCTCAATGCGTGCTCCTGCAGCAAACTGCACAATTTCCGAATGTGCTCGGTGTGGCGTACGGCTGTTCTCAACACCCTCTACCTCGGTGATGAGTTCGACTCCTTGCTCGGAGTGATGCACAAGGCGGACTGGTGCTTGTTCGATCACTACTGATCGCAGTGCATCATCCTCCCAAGTCCACCGCTCGGAACGTACCACTGATCCATCGGCACGCCTGATGACTCGTGTGCGCACGGTGGGACTCGGCGCGGCATCATCCGAACTCGGCGCGTCACTCTGCGTGGTGACCGCACTGTCTTTCGCTCTGATGAGCCGGAGCGCGTCGAATACGGCATAAAGAGTCGGCGGATTGTTGAAGAGTGGATTCGGTACCCATGATTCAGCATGGGCTGCGCCGCGATCGTCTTGCAGTCGTGCGCCGGATGAATTCAGCCATATGTCAAGCCCTTCCACAGCAAGGGGAAAGTCAATCCGTACCGGTTCTGCCAGCGGAATCCGCCACCAACTGCGCGCATGAAGTTTGGGACCGGCGCTGTCCCACGTTGCGTCAATGGTCCACGCAATCATCGGTGGGGCATCAGTACCCACCCAAGCTTCAGACCCAGTGCGCACTTCAACATGCAGTGCCTGCTGCTCGGCAGCCAGTGGCACGGGCACCCACGCTGCCAGTGCACGCCGTGCACGCTCGGCGCCATCCGGGTGCGACCACTGCGCCGTTACTGGCGCATCGCGCCATTCGGTACGCAGTGATCGCAGGAGGTCCACTCCTTGGGAGCCGTCCGTCAGTGACTCCATCGCATCGCGGATCAAGTGAAGCGGCGCGAACGCCGAGTCGACAGTGGCCTTGTGCGCAAGCAATGCACTCCAGTTGCGACCAGTTTCTTGCTGCTCCAACTGCTCCTTGTATTGCTGTAAGAGGCGATGTTGTTCGGAAAACATCTTCTCCGTCATGGCGCGCGCCCGATCCAGGGCTTCGTCCTGACCGAACACCCGCGCCCCCACAGCCAATCCGCTCGCTGTACCCACTATCGCCCAGATCAGCGCGCGTACGCGCCGCTTCAGGTTCCGATTCATGATGTAGTTCCCCTCTTACTTTGCGTGTTTGCGCAGTGTGGTGCGCATCTCCTGACCGTTTCATCACTGCACCGTCAGCCCAACAATCGCAAGCGCCGACATACTGGTTGAGCCATTTTCATCCACCGACATAGCGCCGGTCGCGATCGCCCAGCCATTTGATCGCAAATCAATCGGACGATTCGTAAATGCGCAATACGAACGATCAGGCGTTACCACATAGGCGGCCGTCCCCGAGACACTGCCCGGACCATCCAGTTTCCAGTCCACCTTTTTGGAAATCTTGCCATCAATGCCGACACTGTTGTCGGCAATCGCAAACCCAAAGTCCCCATCGACTACTACGGTATGGCTATAACTGTTGTAACCAACAGTACCACGAACCGTCTTGTCAACAATGTCTGCACTCGCGCGACCGACGGAGCTGCACGATCCCACAGCGGTTGCTGATCCGCTTGCCGTGCAGCCAACACTGGGTGAGCAGGTCAGGGAGAGTTCAAGCATGGCGCCCCCCATTGCAGCGATGGTGACGAGCCGCGGGCATGGGATTCCAGTGCCAAGCCATAGTTCGCGTATGAGTGTTGCCTGACGCGCCGATGCGCGCTTCGTCATCGATCCCGCATGCCACCACGAGCTGAGTCCAAACATCTCCACCCCGGCCTCAACGTGCCCGGGTTGCGCGATCTCCGTCAATTGCCATCGCCAAAACACTGAGTTGATGGTCTCGCTGATTGGGTGCATGTTCATTGGCTTCCCCGGTGAGAGCGAGACGGATATGGGTGCCCGTGTCCACCATCCATTACCACATGCGCAATCACAGATGGCGGCTAGTCCGCCCATTCCACCGTTCCCCGTTGGGTCTGCACCGCACAGTCGCTCCAACATCATGGGGCATGGATCAGTGACCAACCCCGCACACGGTGGGTTTGCCAACAGACGCGACGCCACGTGGGTGACTGCTTCGTTAACAGGAACACGAGGCGCCTCCGCCACCGCCTGTGTGGCGCCCCAACCCTGCGAATACACCATGCAACACCCAATGATGGCCACTACTGCAACTCCGCCAATCACATTCATTTCAGTTCTCATATCCCCGATCCTTTCCAGCCGCTCCCTGCGATAGCGGCCATGTGCCCTGAAGGCGTGGGCACAGTAAAGGCAGTTGCGGTTTCGCCGCCGACACGCCGCCCTTTTTCTTGCATCCACAATGAAATTTGCGCCGTACCATGACGGGCGTCATGCTCCGGTAGCTCAACTGGATAGAGCAGCCGCCTTCTAAGCGGCAGGTTGAGGGTTCGAGTCCCGCCCGGAGCGCTTCACGCGCCGTTGCAAACCATGCGCTTTATTGCGTCACCTATCTACCGGGCGTTTCCAGAACTTGACGTCTTCACCGACGAGCAGTGCAGCCGGTATGTCAGCATGGCACGCGGTGGTCAGCGTTCCAGGGTGAAGTTTGAGGTGATACGGGTCGTGCTTACACTCGGGTCCGTGTTCGTCTTGTGTCCCGTGGTGCTGGTCAACTGGGACTGGTCCGAAGCCCCGTGGGTGATCGCGGTGTCGGTGGTCATGATGGTCGCGGTGTTCGGCTTCGCCATGCTGCTCTGGCGCGATGTGCTTCTTCGCCTGGTGGTGCGGCGCGCGTTGCGGCAGGCCGCTCACTGCACCAGTTGCGGCTACGGTCTTGTCGGTCTCAAGGTCCATTCCGTGCTCGCGGCGCAGTGCCCCGAGTGCGGCACGGCCAACGACATCCGGGAGTTCCGCGAGTACTGTGTCCAAGGCACGGACGGCGACACCCGCTATCTGCCATCACCGGGGCTCGTGCATGCCGGATTGCCGCTGATCTTCTACGCGTTTGCTCGCTTTGCAATAAGAGCCGTCGTGGCGATCGTCCTGCTCGTGGGGATCGTGGTCTTGCCCGTGGTGGTGTTCGCGCTTGCGGAATCATGGTCCGCCCGAGCGGACAGGGGCGCGCTTCCCACGCCCGAACAGCTCGGCGCGGCACTGCGGCCGCCTGGCACCGCGCCGTCCACGGAGTCGATTGCAGCACCGCTGGCGGAGTTCGCCCTCTGGGATCTGCCACGATGGCTGCCCGAGTTCCAGGCCGCCGGCAAACGAATGCGAAGCTCCCCTCGGACGCGTTGGGGAGACGCATCGTTGCCCGAGGCGATCGCGAAGGAATCCGTTTTGCAGACCCTGGAATCGAGGGGGTTGCACCAGGCAGAGGTGATGGCCCTGGCCGCCGACCGGATCGCCGCTGGTGCCGGCGGTTCGATGTTGCCTGCCCCGATCGATATGCCCGACGGCAACGACTGGCCGCGCTACGCCGCACTTCCGCGGCTGTGGCGGTTAGCAAACGCCGCGATAGCGGTCGCCGCCGAGCGCCGCGATTCGCCCGCCTTCGCGCGCGCCATGGAGTGGCAGTTGGCTGCGCTGCGGATCCACGCGAGCATGCCGCCCATTATGACCAACTACGAAGGACTTTGCCCGCTTGTTCGGGTGACCGCTGAGGCGCTGCGCGCCGAGGGTGGCGAGCAGCTGTCGTCCGCGCTCGACGCCGCCATCCACCGCCAGTCCGTTCGGCCTTCGATGGAGGCGATGAAGGCGGCCACGATGGATTGGGAACTTGACGAGCTCGTCAGCTGGTTCGAGAGTCCTTGGGGCGCGCTGCGGCCAGAGTGGTCTGGACCGCGGACCGCGTTGATTGCCAAGAGACTCAACATCAGTTGGGCAGGCCTTTACTGGCCTCAACGTTGGGCAATCCGCGCGCACTACGGCGTGCTGTTCGAGGAGCTCATGGCTGATCCGTCGGAACGAGACCAGCAGAAGGTGATCGCCGAGATGGCGGCACTTGAAAATGCCGGCCCGATCAACTCGGTTCGATTTCAAGGCTTCGCCGGGGCCCCGCTCTCGGACGAGCTGCGCGGCGCGCTGTTTGAGCGCGGGCTCGAGACCGTGGTGGCCATCGAGCGGTTCCGCCGCACCGAAGGACATCTGCCGGCCTCCCTTGCCGAGCTTCGCCCGCGGTTCGTCGACGAGGTTCCGAAGGATCCGTTCAGGAAGGGGCCGTTCGTCTACCGCGTGCTGCCGCTCGACCCGACCGCCGCGTGGCATCCGGGCTACACGCTGTGGTCGGTCGGTGCCAACGGATCGGATGATGACGGCAACTCGGTCACGGACGTGGTGCTGGTACCGCCTCCGCCGGAGCCGGAGCCGGAGCCATCCGCCGACTCGCCCGCCGATCCTGACGCGACCCTCGGAAACTGACCCCGCGTCAACTCGATCGCAATGTTTCTCAGGATGCGTGCGCGTCGATACTCCGGGCTGGCATGACGCGGCGCAGTAACCACCACGCGCAGCGGCAACGTACCCATGGCCAGCGCATGCTTCACACCGCGTCGCAGGACCGCGGGTGAACATTCGGCGAGTCCCCAACCCGCCGGCACCTCGCGCGAATTCACCACGCCGGTGGCTGCAAGGATCCACAACTCGTCCGCGAGTCGCCACCGTGCAATCAGGTTGAATTTCGTTTGCCCGTGCATACGCTCTTCAATTTTGGCAAGTTGCCCCAGTACGCGGCGATAGGGAAGCAACCGACTTCGGCTGAAATCCCAACTGGCGTGCTCCTCAAACAGCGCGCCCGCAGAGTTGCGCAGGTGCGGCTCATGCACGGGAATCAGGTCAGATTCAATCTCCGCTTTCCGCGCAAGCAGTCGATCGCGCTCCGCAAGCAAATCATCAACGCGAAGCCCGTCGCGCATGAAATCCGCGCGCGATGCCTTGCATTCCACTACGACGGTGCGTGGCGAGCGCAGCGCGTCACCCGCGCGTTCGGCGGCAAAGATGTTGGCATGCGCGGCCGGGTCCGCGCCCATGCGCCAGTCATGTTCCGCCCACCCCGCGGCGTCCACGCGAAAGCGTGCGATCGGGCAGGGCACTTCGTGCGCCACTGCGCGGCATCCCATAGAAATGAGCCACGCTGACGCGAGTTCTTTCAGTCCGAGGTGTTCGCGTGTTTCCACGGTGCGTGCCGCGCCGTCAGGCGGAATCGCGGGTCACGACGCGATGCATCTCGCGCTCGCCACGACCGCGCAGTGGATAGTCCTTGCGGAGCGGATGCCCCGGAAAGTCCTTCCACATCAAGATGCGACGCAGATCGGGGTGGCCCTTGAAACGGATGCCAAACATATCGAACACTTCACGCTCCAGCCACTCCGCTGCCGGCCACACATCGGTCACGGTGTCGACCACCAGTTCCGGATCAGGCTCGATGCCCGCGGTGTCGACGGACGGATCAAGATAGGTCTTGAGCCGCAAGCGTTGGTCCTTGGAGTAACTGTTCAAGCACCACACCACCGCGAATCGTCCCGGCTGCGGCGATGGATAGTTCAGGTAATCAACCGCGGTCACGTCGGCGCAGAATTCATAGGAGCACTGCGGATCATCGCGCAGATGACGGCAGACCTCTTTGATGCGGTCCTTGGGAACGATCACCGTGGTCTGGCCGCGGAATTCAGCGGCAAGGAACTTGATGTCCGGGAAGGCCGCTTTGAGGACTGGTAGCGTCGGATGATCGAGCTTCATGGGAGGCAAAGTTTAGCCACAAAGACGACCCCGGTGAACGGCTGCAATTTAATTAGGGACAGTGGTGAACGGCACCTATTTAGTGGCGGAAGTGCCGTGAGCCGGTGAGGAGGCAGGTGATGCCGCGCGCGTTACAGAGGTCAAAGGTGTCTTGGTCGCGCCTGCTTCCACCGGGATGAACGATGCAGCGCACCCCCGCGTCCGCAAGCAGCGTGGGCCCGTCAGCGAAGGGGAAGAATGCATCACTCGCCGCCACTGCCACCGTCCCTGTAGCGGATGCTGCAAGCTTGGCATGAGCCTTCTCCACCGCGTTGCGACAACTGGCCACACGATCCATTTGCCCAGCACCCGCGCCGAACAATGTTCCGTTGGCACCGATGCACACGGCGTTCGACTTCAAGTGCTTGGCCACCGCAAACATCAGCGCCGCGTCTGCAAGTGTTGCAGCGCTTGGCACTGGTCCCGCTGCATGCGTGAATTGCGCCGCATCAATGCGATGAACGTCCCGCTCTTGCACCAACATTCCTCCAGGAATGCTGCGCCAGGTCAGGGCTTGGCTGAGAGCTGGGCTGGCATGAGACGTGGCAAGGAGGCGCGCATTCTTCCATCGCGCCTGCAGTGTTTCCAGTGCCTTTGGTTCATAGCCGGGGGCAATCACCACTTCAAGGAATCGCTCGCCGGTTGCCATCGCTTCGGCGGTCGCCACATCCACGGTGCTGCTGAAGGCCACAATGCCACCAAATGCAGCCATGGGATCACCGCTCCATGCGTGCTCGAATGCCGCAAGCACTGAATCAGCGATCGCTGCGCCACACGGATTCGTGTGCTTGATTACCGCACAGGCAGTGCAGTTGCGGCGCTGCGCGTGCAGGTCTTGCACCAGTTCCAATGCTGCCGCGGCGTCCAACAAATTGTTGTACGAAAGCGGCTTGCCATGCAAGAGTTGCGCGCCCACCACGCTTGGACCGGTGAATGAACGATCCGCGTACACCGCGCCGCGCTGGTGCGGATTTTCACCGTAACGAAGTTCGTCAGTGAGTTCGAGCCGAATATTCGCTTGGCGCGGAAAGAGGGGCGCAGCGTCCGAGGCGGTGGATGCGGCCACTACATGCGCAAAGCCCGCAGTGCTCATCCAGCGCGCGATCGCTCCGTCGTATTCCGCAGTTCGTGCAAAGACTGCTTGTGCACATTCGCGGCGCAGTGCCATGGTGGTGGCGCCGTCGTTGGCGCGCATTTCGGCAATGACGCGTGGGTATTGCCCACCATCAGTCACCACCGTCACGCTCTCGAAGTTCTTTGCAGCACTCCGCAGCATCGATGGCCCGCCAATATCAATGTTCTCGATGGCCTCATGCTCGGCAATGCCGGGCTTGGCAACCGTCGCTTCGAACGGATACAGATTGACGCAGACAAGATCGATCGGCGCAATACCGTGTGCGGTCATAGCCGCCATGTGTTCTGGATTGTTGCGCACGCCGAGGAGTCCGCCGTGCACTTTGGGGTGCAGCGTCTTGACGCGCCCGTCCATCATCTCTGGAAATCCAGTGACGCTTTCGATGGGCACTACGGAAATGCCCGCCTTGGCAAGCGCCGCAGCAGTGCCGCCGGTTGAAATGATTTCAACGCCCATCGCCGCCAATTCACGCGCGAATTCCACGAGCCCTGATTTGTCGCTCACGGAAATCAGAGCACGACGAATGCGGATGTGTTCAGCCACGATGCGATCAGCCCGGGCGCTTGGATGATGCGCCACCAACAGCCGGGGCAACGGTGGTGGTTCGAGCAGATGCTGGCTCGGCGTTCTTCGCATCGCCGCCAGTGTTGCTCGGCTTGCGAGTGAGTGACTCCAGGCGTTCCACGGTTCCATCCTTGGCAGCGATGAAGACATCGCCGTCAATCATTGGGGAGAACTGGATGGCTTGCACCTTAGGCAGAACAACTTGGTGGACGATGCGGCCAGTGCCCACATCAACCGCACTGAGGGTGTGTGTGGATCGATCCCAAGCCATGACATTGGTCTCGATGCGTCCAATGATGTTGCCGGGAGCCTTGCTCTTCCACAGGACCTCGCCGTCGGGCTTGTTGTTGGGAAGCGGCGTGAAACTCACCAGACCTTCGCCGGGAATCTGCAGATACAGACCATCAGCGATACGGACCGGAGGATTCCGCAACGAAGTCTGCGTGAAGTACTGCCACAGAACGCGACCGCGCATCTGGTCGAACGCCCACAGGCTTTGATCGTGGCTTGCCACGTAGCACGCCTGAGAATCAGTAGCGATCGGCGTTTCTACGCCTGCTGACAATTTGCGAGACCAGCGGATTCCTGCCGACGGCGCATCCATCGCCAAGACGGTTCCATTGGTGGAACCAACGATGGCAATATCGCCCGCGATAGTCACCGGAGCGACCACATGACCACCAAGCGTGGTCGCCCGCCAGTTGTAGCCGGTGGCGTACAGGAACCAACTTGATAGTCCGGTGTTGGTTCCATAGATCATGGTCTGGCCATAGATCGCGGGAACGTTTGAAGGCAGCTGCGAGAAGCGGGTGCGCTTCAACAGGTTGCCGGTGGCTGCATCCATGATCACTGAGCCAAGCTCGGTGACTACATAGACGTTGTCATTGCGTTCAGTTGGCAGGTACTCCAACGCCAGCATGCGTTCGATGCCCTGGAACGTTGAACTGCGCCAGACGGTTTCGCCGTTGTCGCGGCGCAAGCGGACGATGCTGCCACTGCTGTCGCCAAACCAGACGCTGTCGGGGGAGGCGTTCACGATGTGCAGGACGGCATCCCGGGTGACAAGTGGCTCGGTCTGCCAGACGATGCGAAGTCCGAATTCGTCGGCGGAGGCTGGGCCGCATACGTAGCGGGCCTCTAAGGCGGCCATCGCTTCTTTACGGGTGTCGGCGCTGGACTTGGCGGCGGCTGGGACGGCGGCGGGGGCAGCAGTGGTGACGGGTGTGGCGACCGTTGTCGTTGCGGGCGCCGCTGGCTTTGCTGACTGTGCGTAGGCAGCGGACGCAATCAGTGCGGCACCGCATGCGGCGCTCGTGACGAGTCGTGCAAACTTGGCGCCAGCAGGCACTCGGCGGACCGAAGGCATCGTGTGATCAATCATCGCGTCTGGGGCTCCTGGGTCCGCGAACGGGGGCGCAGAAACAGCGCTCCGATCGCGAATCGGGAAGTATACGGATGCTTTCGCGCATTCGTTCCATTGGATCGGTCAGACATGTTGGTTCAGCAGCGAGTGGTGATCAGCGCTGCGGCGGCGTGTCCGTTATCCGTGGCATGAGGACAGGCCCGTCGGCCGTAAAAAGGCCTAAAAAGAAACTCGGCCGCGCCCTTTTCTAGAGTTCGCGGCCGGTCTCCCTTTCCCTTCAATCCCTCGCACCCAGTCTGGTAGCACTTGTGGCGGACGCCCTTTTCGGAGCGAACGAAACACGAGAGTTCCCTTTTCCCAGTGTCCCTTAGCAGTTTGATTCGGGCCCTTATTCCCAAATCAAACAAACCTCAGACCACCAGAGTGGTTGCTGGCCCTTTTCACGGCTCCCTTCTTCCGAAGAAAGGGTTATGAAGAGTATGCACCGAAATTTCCGCATTGCAAGTTCAAGGTGACGTCTTTTTAAAGAAATCACCCCGGATGGATCGGAGAGTCCGGTAAAGGCTTACCTCCCGCCGGGCAACCGCGATCCTGTGAACCCTCCATCTATCCTCAATTTGTGCATGTAACGATCCGGTCAAACCTGCAACGTGGTGCCGTCCGAGTGATGAACGTTGCCGCCTTGGCGCTGTTCGCAGTATTGCTTGGCGCGAGCAGCGTTCCGCAACAGGCAGTTGGAACATGGTGGGACCGCACCGCACCGGCACTTGGAAAAAAACTTCCCAACAGTCGCTACTACACCATTCGCAGTGACTTGGGGTCTGCGCAGACCAAGCAGTACGCGGATCACCTTGACACCATGTACGGCGAGTTCACCAAGCAACTCATCGCGCAGTCAGGCCTTCGCAAGCGCTCGCCGGAGTATCCGAATGTTCTGATCTTTGCCAAGCAGCAGGATTACCTCGACACGCTGCGCACGCAGTACGGGATCAATGGCACTGGTTCGGGCGGAATGTTCTTTGTGAGTCCACGCGGGGCGGGCTTGGCTTTTTGGGTGGAAGGACTTCCCAAACAACGCGTGGAGCATGTGATTCAGCACGAAGGGTTCCATCAGTTTGCATACGCATTCTTTGGTAATGAAATGCCGCCGTGGCTCAACGAAGGCCTCGCAGAGTTTTTCGGTGAGTCGGTCGTAGAAGGCGCATCGGTCATCATTGGCCAAGCGAGCCCACAAGTGGTTGATCAAGTGCGCAAGGCTGTAAATCAAGAGAAATACATTCCATTCATGGATCTCCTGCAGATGGATGATCAACGCTGGAATGGCAATGTCCGTAACGGCAACGCAGGCTTGCAATACATGCAAAGTTGGTCGATGGTGCAATTTCTGGTCTATGGCGAAGATGGCAAGTACGGCACTTCGTTCACTGCCATGTTGAAGCTGTTGAATGACGGCACCAAGCCGTTCGACGCGATGCGCAAGGCATTTTCATTGGCAGCAGAGTCGGACGTCCTGCGCTTTGAAGCACGATGGAAGGAGTATGCCAAGGCTGCCAAGCCTGGCGCATACATCGCGGCGCGTGGACGATTGGAGTTCTTGGCCGAAGGCTTGCGCGACGTTTGGTCAAAGGGCGGTCGCCCCAAGGACCTTGCGGAATTACGCGTTGCAATGCGCGAGGCAAAGTTTCAATACACCAGTAGTTCGCATGGCTACGTGACGAAACTTGATGCTGCGGACGACGCCAACTTTGCCGTTCCGGATGACGAGGTGAATACCAAGCCAGTCACCATCGAATTGGTGGCGAACAAGCCACCGAAGGGTACGAAGGCAAAGAAGCTTGAAGAGCAATCACCCATGCCGCCCATGTTGCGCACGCGCAATCTGCGCCCGAACGATGTAGGAATTTCTTGGTACCGCAGCGCTACTGATCCCACGCAGTTGAATTACGACATCGTGGTGAACTAGCAGTATCAGCGTGGATTTACCGGTCGTTTGGGTAGTTCCACTGCTCGCCTGGCGTGTAAGCCAGTAGCTCGTACAACTCTTTGCGCGTCTGCATGCGCGGCAAGCTTTCGCGCACACTGCCGTCGCGCTTGAGCGCGGCCAGCCCGCGGGTCACTTCACCCATGGCGAGCCGCATCATGCTGAGCGGGTAAATCACCACTTGGTATCCAAGTTCCTGGAATCGTTCCGCGGAGATGTCTGCGGTCTTGCCGAATTCGGTCATGTTGGCAAGCAGTGGCCCGGGTGATGCTTTGGCAAACTCTGCGAACTCTTTCTCGGTTTGCAGACCTTCCGGGAAGATCATGTCCGCGCCAGCTTCGCGGTAGAGATTGGCGCGCGTCACTGCATCGCCAAAGCCAGTGACATGCACCGCATCGGTGCGCGCAATGATCACAAAGTCGGGATTCACTCGGTAGTTGGCCATGGCGCGGACTTTGTCCACCATGGCAGCGGCGCTGATCAGCGCTTTGCCGTCTAAGTGGCCGCAGCGCTTTGGAAAGATCTGGTCTTCGACGTGCAGTGCGGCAGCGCCGGCGCGTTCGTATTCCACTACGGTTCGAACGCAGCATTCCACTTCGCCGTAGCCGGTGTCGGCATCGGCGATGACCGGAAGCTTGGATGCATCACTGATTTCACGGATGGTGCGCGCCATTTCCGTCAGGGTGACCAACCCAATATCTGGATATCCGCACGCATTGGCGGTTGCGCCGCCAGAGATGTAACACGCTTCGAATCCAGCCTGTGCCACGGCGCGCGCGACCAATGCATTGAATGCGCCGGGAACCATGACGGTGCCGCGTTGCCACGCTTCGCGAAGTCTTCGGCCGGGATGCGGTGTGAGTTTCGTCATCGTTGTGGCTCGGGTGCAGGTGCGGCGATCGATGCTTCGTCGCCCATTGGTTGTTGTGGATGCGGTGCGGTATTCACTGCGGGCGATTCCTTGATGAATCGATACGCGCCCTTGACGGCGCCCCACGTCTGCTGACCAGTGGCGTCGTAGCCGCGGTCCCAACTGTTGAGTTCGGTGGGGGTCACAGTGACGTCGGTGGTGGCGTATTTCGCCTCGCGCAGGGCAGTGCCGCAGTCGGCACCCTTGGTAGCGCCAGTGATCTGTTGCGGACCTTGGTATGCCAGCATCATGCTGCAGCCCGGGCGAATATCAATGATGCCGGGGTCGAGGGTATTGAAGCGCTCGGGGTTACGCCATGCACCCGCCCATGCGAGCGGTGCGCCGGGGAGTTCATAGATCACGATCTCGGCGCTGTTGTTCGGCAAGGTGATCAGGCGGTAGATGCGCTGGCGGTACGGAACGTTCTGGCTGTCGGCCATCGCTTGCTCCACATACATCCACGGCCCGTCGGTGCGGTCGTTCCAGATGGGAACGATGTGCAGCCGAACGTCAAAGTAGGTGCTGTCTGCGGCGGCCTGAGCAGCGGTCGAATAGTTGCCGGGTAGCCACGCGTTCAAGTCTTTGATGGCGTTGTCCGCGGGTGCGCGACCGGGCTCAAGGGGGCCTCCGCCAACGACGGGCGGGCCGCCGCATCCGGCCGGCAGGAGCGCAAGGGCACCAATAACGGCAGAACTGAGCACAAAATACAGGGCGGATGACCTCTTCATGTCGGGTTCGATGCTACCCCGGGTCGTCTTGAACTGCGTGCCCGGTTACCATCACGGATCATTCGAATCCGCCCGCATTTTTGCTATCTCGAGGTCTAAAAAACATGGTCACCGCCACTCCTGCTACCCCGGTCCCAACCGCAAAGCCTGTCGACACGCGTGGACTCGCCAACCAAGTGATCGGTGAGACGAAGATCTGCGCTGTTACGCAGACCGAACTCATCTATCGCGGCTATGAGATTGCTGACCTCGCCGAGAAGGCGACCTTTGAAGGAGTTGCGCACCTTGTTCTGGTTGGCACTAAGCCAACCGACGCGGAGCTTGCAGCGTTCAGCAATGAAGTGAAGGGCATGCGCGCCGTTCAGAAGACGGTGATCGATCAATTGGCTGCGGTCGTGAAGGCTGCGCCGACTGCGCACCCAATGAGTCTCTTGCGCACCGGCGTGAGCATCCTTGGTCATCACGATGCTGAGTGCGAGTCCAACGCGCCGGACGCGGAGTTGCGCAAGTCCAAGCGCCTCTTGGCGCAGATCCCAACGTTGATCGGTGCCATTCAGCGCACCATCGAGAACAAGCCCGTGCTCGAGCCAGATGCTTCGCTCGGTCACGCCGCGAATCTCATGTGGCTGATGACTGGTAAGAAGCCATCAGAGCTTGAGGCGCGCATCATGGATGTCAGCCTGATTCTCTACGCAGAGCACGATTTCAACGCCAGCACATTCACGTGCCGCTGCATTGCAAGCACGGAGAGTGATATGCATAGTGCGGTGTGCGGCGGCATCGGTGCGCTCAAGGGACCGCTGCACGGCGGCGCCAATGAGATGGCCATGGAGATGCTCAAGGACCTCGATACCGACTGCGCAGGCGGCAAGATGACCACCGATGCGTGGATGCAGCGCGCCTTTGCCGAGAAGCGCAAATTGATGGGCTTTGGCCATCGCGTCTACAAGAATGGCGATCACCGCGCGGGCATCTTGCGCCGCTGGGGCCTCAAGCTTGCGGAGCAGATGGGGCCAAGCGGCAAGAAGTGGTTCGACATGGGCGATGAAGTGCAGGCGATCATGTTGCGCGACAAGAACATTCATCCGAACGTGGACTTCCCATGCGGAATGACCTACTTCATCATGGGCATTCCGGTGCCGCAGTACACGCCGATCTTTGTGGCGGCTCGCATCACTGGTTGGTGCGCGCACATCATGGAGCAGCACCAGAGCAACCGCATCATTCGTCCGCTGGCTGAGTACCAGGGCGCGATGAACCTGAAGTGGTAAGCGAGTGCTTGGATCGGGTGTTCGAAATTTCTAAAGTCTGACGAAATGCGCGATGCGGCCTTTGCCGACTCGCGCATTTCGCCATAGGCTTTCAGCCCGCCTGGAAGCACGCACCATGCAACAGGCACTACGCACTACGCGCCATGCACCATGGGTGATAAACCACGAACCCCCACACGAGCCAGTACATGAATCCATTGCTTCAATCGATTAACCTGCGCGGACTTCTTTGCCCCAATCGCGTGTTCATGGCGCCGCTCACTCGTCAGCGCGCCAAGGATCCGGATTGCATTCCTGGGGAACTGCAAGCGGTGCATTACTCGCAGCGTGCTTCGCTTGGGCTGCTGATTGCTGAGGCCACGCAGATCTCGCCAGAGGGCAAGGGCTATCCGAACACCCCTGGCATTTACAGCGCTGCGCAGGTGGCAGGGTGGAAGATCGTGACGGATCGCGTTCATGCTGCGGGCGGGCGGATTTTCTTGCAACTCTGGCATGTTGGGCGCATCAGTCACACGGCCCATCAGCCGAACGGGCAGTCGCCGGTTTCCTGTGTTGCCGCTGCTTCGCCCGCAAAGATGATGATTGTGCATGCCGACGGCACTCTTGAAGCGGTGCCAGCCAGCATGCCGCGTGCGTTGGAAACCAATGAAATGCCCCGCGTTGTTCGCGACTACGAACTTGCAGCCCTGAACGCCAAGACCGCTGGATTCGACGGCGTTGAGGTGCATGGAGCCAATGCGTACCTGATCAATCAATTCCTTTCTGGCTCACTGAATACACGTACCGATGCATGGGGCGGAAGCATTGAGAATCGCCTGCGACTATTGATGAATGCCGTGGATGCTGCGGGCGCAGCGTTTGGTTACGCCAAGGTTGGCGTGCGTCTCTCGCCGATGGGGAATGCTGCGGAACTTCCGGCCGCCCCCGATGATCGTGAATTGATGTTGCGCGCCGCGCGCGAACTTGGCGATCGCAAGTGCGCATACCTGCATCTCTTCAGTCATTACTTCGGGACACACGGATGGAACGGCCCGTTTGACCGTGCGCTGGCAGAAGGAATGAAGAAGAACTTCAATGGACCGGTCGTATTGAACGGTTACTCGCGTGATGTTGTCAGCGCTGAGCGTGACGTGCGCGAAGGTCTTGGCGATGCAGTGGCATTCGGCAAACTGGCGATCTCTAACCCGGATTTGCCGGAGCGCATTCGCGATGGCGCGCCGCTTGCCGAGTGGGATGCTTCGCAGTTCTACGGCGTGGGTGGTAAGGGGTACAACGATTACCCGACGCTGGCGACAAAGTGAATTGAATAAAGGCTGTCACAGGGGTGACGGTTCCGCAGGCGCGGGATGATGCGCACGGCGTGGCAGGGCGAGCCAGATCATGCCTGCCCGGCGGGTGTTACCTCGCCTGGTGTGGAAACGGTCAGCAATTGCTTGCACTTTAGAGTAATTACAATATGATTACATTTATGGCATCTGTCCCAGCAAAGCTTGTAGCCATCGGAAACTCACGCGGCGTTCGCTTGCCGAAGGCAATGATCGAACAGGCCGGGCTTGGTGCGGACATCGAACTTGAAGTCATTGATGGCGCGATCGTCATCCGTAGCCATCGCCCCGTGCGCGCGGGCTGGGCCGAGGCTGCGAAGTTGATGGCGTCGCGCGGTGAAACGCCGTTACCCATCACTATCAACCCGCCCACGAACGCCTTCGATCGTGATGAGTGGAGTTGGGAATGAAGCGCCTTCCACTTCGTGGTGACATCATCTACATCAAGGAAGGTGATGCGCGCGGTTCTGAAATCCGGAAGCCACGGCCGTGCGTGGTTGTATCCCCGGACGAATTGAATCGCCATGCGCCGACGCTGATTGTGGTTCCGCTGACTTCTGGCGCGCATCCCTATGCGTTCCGCGTGCCGTGCTCATGGAAGGGTCGCAAGGGTCACATGGTGATCGAGCAAGTGCGGGCCATTGATCGATCCCGTATTGACCGCATTGCGGGAACGATGGCCGCAGATTCAGTGCGCGCATCGCTACTCATGTTGAGCGAGATGTTCGCGGAGTAGTCGCGCAGTCAGCGCCGCATCCACGTTCCTGTATCGATACCCCAGTCATTACCGAAGAATCCGGCTTCAATGATGCCAGCGGCGCCATCGGTGAGCATGGCTGCGCGGAATGCAATCAGGTCGGGAACGCCTACACCGGCGCTGAAGATCGGGGTGCGCATAGCGGCGCGCATACCCACAGCGCCCGTTGCGGCAACCACGCCCACTTGACCCTGGTCGCAGTCGATGCGGGGGAGCACGAACATCGTGGCGATGTCATCGCCCGTGTGGCGCGAAGTTGGTCCAGCGAATGATCCATTGCGAACATCAATCGATGTGCTGTTGCCGATGAGCGCGCTCCACGCCGCGTTCTGATCATGGTTGCCGTACAGCACCACGT
The DNA here is from genome assembly GCA_039796075.1 of Planctomycetota bacterium. Classification (GTDB taxonomy): domain Bacteria; phylum Planctomycetota; class Phycisphaerae; order Phycisphaerales; family SM1A02; genus UBA966. The sequence goes on from JBDKKN010000104.1 coordinate 50,361, forward strand.
TGCGACCGAGGTACTGCTTGGGATCGAACGCAGTGTCCGTGAGAATTTCAAAGCGACCGTTACCGCGCACCCACCATTGATCAGCATCAAAGCGGGCCTTGGCCATGATCAGTGCGTCCGCGGCATCGTCGCCGTTCGTTCCAACAACCGCGACGAAGCCGTGTGCGTAGGCGTTCTTGAACGGTCCGCCGCGCGCGGGTTTCTTCTCATGCGTTGGCAGCGGCGCAGGCTTGGAACCGTCGCGACATCCCGGATCAAGGCTCCACACGATGTTGTCCGCGGAGCCTTGCTCGCGATGGAAACGCAGGTGCGGATTGTCCATGGTCTGCGTGACCGTGATCGCTTGATTGTCCAGCGTGACGGTGAGTTGTGCAGGGGCGTTCGCCACCGAGGCGCTGGCGCTTGCATTGCCAGCGCTTGCCGCCGTCGCCGCTGCTCCGCTCACCGGCATCGCGATCGGCACCACCAAGTCAAGCATCTTGACATTCACCGTGGTTCCAGCCACGGTTCGCTTCGCTACATCAAGCACCATGTCAACACTGGAAACTTCAAACGGCTTCTTCTGCTGCAAGACGCGCACCCAGCCATCGCGCTGACTGACTTGTGGCGAGACCGTCTGGAACCGTACGCGGGTCATGTCCTTCATCTCCGGCAGCGTGTGTCGGAACAGGAACTGCATAAGCGGCGCCCAGTCGACGCACTCGTTCCCCCACCAGTGACCCGCGCCGGGGCGTTCGTAATATTCAAAGTCCGGGTGACTGATGGCGGCGAGCTGCTTGAACATCTCGCGGGCTTCACTCACCGGAACGTTGTCATCCGCATCGCCGTGCAAGACGTAGACGCCTTGCTGCAGGTAGTTCTCCTTGATGCTCAGCGTGTCGCTCGCACGCCCGGCGCGGAGCAGCATGGCAGCCACTGGATCTTCGGGGCCGCCAGCTGCCCCAGTAGCCGCGCTGCCCGCGGCCGTGGCTCCTACGTAACTTCCAAAGCTCACCCATCCCGCGCTGGGAGCAATCGCCGCAAATTCGCCCGGGAAATGCGCGCCCAATTGCCACGTGCCGTGTCCGCCCATGGAATGGCCCGTGAGCCAACTCCGGCGCGGATCGTTCACGAGCGTCGCACGTGCGTGCGCGACTGCTTCCGTGAAATCGATACGTCCCCAGTCTTCCCAATCGAAACCGAAGGGGCGGCGATTGGTTGGACACACAATGTGTGCTTCCTTCTTCGGCGCATACGCAGCGGCTTGGCCGGTGGCTTCAACACCTGCGCCGTGCACGCTGAAGAGAATGCCAGGCTTTGCATCACCACTTGCGGTGGCAATCCCGGTGCTGGGCATCACGGCGGTTGATGGAACCACGGCGTAGTACTGCGCACTGCCGTCGATGGTGCTCATGCGCGTGACTACGCGGCGATCGCTTGAACTCACCGTGGTCAGTTCAACCGGTGCAGTGCCAAGCACGGTGCCATCACGCGCGGTGAGTGTCACCTGCACGGAGTGCTTGCTGCCTGCGGTACCGGCGAACTGTGCGGAGTATTTCGCTGGCAATGCCACCTTTTTCACAGTGAGCGCAGGCATGACATGCAGGTCTACCCATTCATCACTGTCGGCCAAGTCACTGTCAACATGGATGCGCGCGCCAGCGAGTGGCTGCGTCGACGCATTTACTACCACCACGCCGATCGGACCTTGAGTGTCGCGCTCGGCGATGAGTGACGGCGTCAACATGTCCAACGTAGAGATGAACGCAGCGGCTATTGGCGGAGTCAACTTTGCAGCCAATCGACCGCGACTCACCGAGAACAAGAACTCATTTGTGCCCGCCTTGAGTTTCACCGGCACACGCACGAATCCCCATGAATATGGATCGCCGCTGCGCGGCTCGCCGTTCACGAACACGGTGCCGTGGCCAGAAGCGTCCAACATCATCACGCGTTCGGTGGCGCTGTTGACAGTGGCGTAGATCCATCCGCCCGCGAGTGCGCTGCCTTGTTCGCCTTGAAACACCCCATCTGCATCAGCGTTGATGGCGGTCCAGGCATTGACAATCGGCTGTGGAGCGGGCGTTCGGTTCGCGGCGTTTGCTGATGTCGCACCACCCGATGCAGTTGGCGCTGCAGCGGTCCCCGCATTGGCCGTCACTGGGATGTCACCCGCCTTCGGTGTAGCGAACGTGCCAGCCACCAACTGCGCCTCAATCGGATCGCGCCGGACCAATGAACGGGACGCGCTGCGCGGTGATGGCGATGCCAGCGCCAAGGCAGTGCGAATCACCACTTCTTCGCTGGGTGCAGCCGGCGTCGCAACAGCAACAGCCGGCGGTGCGATCGTTGGATCAGCAGCAATGGCGAAGATGGTGATGGCGGACAGAGCGCACGATGCGGCGATCGCAGTAATCATGCGGAGCAGGGTAGTCGAGCCGGGTGGCTCGTTGTGTTCACCACTGACCGAGCAACGCGCCGAGATCATCGCCGCCGACCAGACCGTCAAGCGTCACATCGCCAAACACAAATCCGGGGACGCCAGTTTGGCCCCACGCGCCGAGCATCAAGCCGAGATCGACTCCGTTGATGAAACCATCCAAGTTGAGGTCAGCCGTGCGTCGACCGCGGGTCGCTGCTGCGTAAGCGCGCAAGATTCCGTGCCCTTCAACGAAGAGTGGATCCGGGTGCAAGCCCGCGGAATCAGAGCGCGATGCTGTTGCAAAGAGCGCTTCACGAACATCCCTGACGTCGTAGTCCGGACGCGCTTGCAAGATGCATGCGGCCGCGGCGGCGACCAGTGGAGTGCTCAAGCTGGTTCCACTCACGCCGTTGAGGCCAGTGGCGTTGGTGGAGTTCACGCTGATGGTGTTCAATCCGCATGCCAGAAGTTCGGGCTTCAATCGACCATCAGCGGTGGGTCCGCTTGATGAGAAACCAACGATCGCGCCATTGATATCAACGGCGCCGCAGGTGAGAACGTGGAATGCATCGGCTGGGGCGCCGAGCGTGCTGGTGGTTGGATTAGCGTCATGACCAGCGTTGCCGGCGGCGGTGCAGCACACCACTCCATTTGACGTTGCCACATTCACTGCAACCGTGGTGACGGCGGTGCGACCATTGAGGTTAGCCTGCGTGTACCAATCGATGTAGCCGAGTGAACTGGTAGCCACATCGGCCCCACGTGCTTCGATGAATTCAAGCCCAGCAACGTAGTAGTCCTCTTCGATGGGCGTCTCAGTGGGCACATCCTCAGTCTTGCACAAAATGAATTCCGCGTCGTATGCGGCACCGACCATGCTGCCGGGCAAGTACGCGCCCATCGTTCCAAGAATCCACGTGCCGTGCTTGTGTTGTTCGCTGTTGTCACCAACCTGAATTCCAGTGTTTCCATCGTTGTTGATGAAGTCCCACTCAGCGATCACACGCAGTGGGTGCGCGGGGTTGTTGAACGCCTCATGGACGCGATTGAAACCGGTATCAAGAACGCCGATCACCATGCCAGTGCCGGTGTATCCACGCGCATGCAGGCGGGGGATATCGATCTGCGTCAATTGCGGATTCGCCGCGCCGTAGTCGATGCTGGCAGCCCATCCTTCCGGTGGCGGCAGTTCCTGTTCGTCTTGCCAACCAGCGCGACCGCGTCCAACCGCTTCCACGTGTGTGACATCCGGCAACTCGCGCAGTGCTTCGATTTGCTTTGGCGTTGCCATGGCGCTGACTGCACACAGCCAACGACTTTGCGTGCGCAACTGAGCGCCGGTGCCGGTCACTGCGGTGGCGCGCGTTGCTGGCATCGGCACGTCGTGAACATCAAAGAGTCCCGGCAATGTGCGTCGAAGCGCTCGGCGTGCGAGCGCGCGCGGCGTGAGCGCGGTGTCGGCAATGGAGGCCGGCGTGACGCGGTTGTCCTTGAAGAACACCCACACTGGAGCTGGCGCGTCGGCGGGGCCAACAGCGGAACCAGCGAGGCAGACCTGCAAGAGGCTGCTGACGGCGAGTGTGAGGATCGGCATACAGGTATATGGTTGCCCGGATGTGGGTCCCCGGCAAGCACCCAATCTCGGAATTAGTCACTTATAAGACGCCCTAAAACGCACCCCGCCCGCACGGACGGGTGTCCGGTGCGGGCGGGCTGCTCTCTCAGTGTGCTTTGGTTAGTTGTCGCACGGCCCCCACGCCCCCAGGAGCGCACCGAGGTCAGCGCCGTTGATGAC
>JBDKKN010000105.1:0-28183 GCA_039796075.1 Planctomycetota bacterium
GCGTACGTCCAACTGCCGGACTTCTCAGTTTCACACGCCGCTTACCGAGGATCCCGTGCTCACTGTGGGGGCTCGCACACGGAAAGCACTTGGACACCACGGGCTGCGAAACACCCCCATCTGGCCGCGCTCGCCGGAGAGGACAGGGCCGCGCTCAGCGGCCGTCCTCGTAAGGCGAATGCGAGCCAGTAGACAAGCGTGATGCATCAACGCCCAACCTGGCCGCAGGCGCCGGAGAGGATAGGGCCGCGCTCAGCGGCCATCCTCGTAAGGCGAATGCGGGCCAGTAGACAGCCGCAATGCAACCATGCCGGCAAGGACAATTGGTATCCCCGTAGCCGGTGCCAATTGAACATAAATCCGCTGCCAACTACGATCGCGTCCCATGATCACACGCATCTCCACCGGTACCGGCCTCGTCCTGCTCGCGGGCGCTATCGTCTTTCATGCCGTCGTCACCATTGGCGCCGGAACCACCGAAGCCATCGCCGCGCCCGTCTGGACACCCGTCCTGACTCCAGCAGCCATCGAACCACAGAACACGCCCCCAGGTTCCACACCGGCACCCGTGCCTGCCCCCCAGCCAATCGGCTTCGCGGTAGTCACCACGGCCAGCAACGGAAATGGCACCGTGCTGTTCCGACTTTGGCCCAACGGCACGATCGAGCGGCGACTCGTCAACTCCGCCGCTGGACTCTCGTATCAGAACGGTTGGCAACCGCTCGTCACAAATCCGTGATTCCGCTCCTGCAATCCAAAAACACGCGCGCCCCAAGGTAAGCCTTGGGGCGCGCGGAATTCACTTGGTATCAATCAAGAATGCGGACGCGTCAGGACTCAGCCCTTCGCAGCGACCGCCTTCTCCTTCGCCTTCTTGGCGAAGGCAGTGCGCTTGTCCGCCACAGTGCGTCGCGTGGACTTGCGTCCCTTGACCTGCGGACCTTCTTCGCCACCAACCAGCTGCAGCATGACCAAATCCGATGCGTCACCGAGGCGGCGCTTGTCGAGCTTGATGATGCGGGTGTAGCCGCCGGCGCGATCCTTGTAGAGCGGAGCCACCTTGGTGAGTAGGTGCTGGATCAGGCGCGGCGCCTTACGGAGCTCGCCGAATCGATTGAACTCGATCTCGTCGGTCGCGGGAAGCTCCCAGAGTCGGCTCTGGGCAGTCTTGACCTCGTCCTTCGTGTTCGGGTCCGCAACCCACGCAAAGACCATGCGGTCAGTCAAGCGTGAGGTCAACTCGCGTCGCGATGCCAGCGTTGGACGCTTAGCGATCGTGATGAGTTGCTCGACGAACGGCTGAACAGCCTTCGCCTTCGGGAGCGTGGTGGTGATCTGTCCGTGTTCGAACAGACCGGCCGCTAGGTTCCGAAGCATGGAGCGACGGTGAGCGGACGTAACGTTGAGTTGGTAACCGGCAATACGATGACGCATGGTTGTTTCCTTTTAGGACCGGCTCAGCCCGCGGTCGGGGGCGTGAAGCCCTCCGGCAACGGCATTCCGAGATTGAGTCCCATGTCCTCGAGCTTCTTCTTTACTTCACGGAGACTCGTACGTCCGAACGCACGCAGTTCCAGCAGATCATTTTCAGTCTTATTCACCAGTTCGCTGACGAATCGGATCTTGCCACCTTCGAGGCAATTACCGGCGCGCACCGAAAGGTCCAGGTCGGCAAGCGACATTCCGAGCTTCTTGAAGAGCTCGAGGTCCTTGTCATTCTCCTGGGAGATTTCATGCGGCACCACCTCGTTGCCAACCACGTCGTACTGGACGAAGGGGTTGAGGTGCTTGCGCAGGATCTTGGCTGCTTCGACCATCGCCATGTCCGGAGACACAGTGCCGTTGGTCCAAACATCCATGATCAAACGGTCATAGTTGGTGCGCTGTCCAACGCGGGTGTCCTCGACACGGAAACGCACGCGCTGCACTGGGCTGTAAATCGCGTCAACCGCGATCTCGCCGAGCACTTGGTCTTCTTCACGCTTGTGCTGCTCGGTGGCGGGCATATAGCCACGGCCGCGCTGCACGGTGAACTCGACTGCAAAGTCGCGCTTGTCAGTCAGCGTGGCGATGATCTTGTCGGGATTGTGAATGGTGATCGCAGGATCAGCCTCGATCAGGTCAGCGGTGACTTCGCCTGGGCCTTCGGCCATCAAGCGCATGGTCTTGGGTTCATCGCACTCGATGTCCATGCTGACAATCAGGCCCTTGATGTTCAGGATGATGTCAGTGACATCTTCAAGAACGCCAGGCATGGTCGAGAATTCGTGGGTTACGCCCGCGATCTTGACCTTGGTGATTGCTGCACCTTCGAGACTTGAGAGCAGCGTGCGGCGAAGGCTGTTGCCAATCGTCGTACCGAAGCCACGCTCAAAGGGCTCAGCTGTGAATCGTCCGAACGTCGGGGTAGCCGAGCGCTCGTCTTTTTCGAGGCGGTAGGGAAGTTCGAGTCCACGCCAGCGGATATGCATGATTCAATCTCCTAGTAACGGTCCGGCAGGACCTCGGGCTGACCACTTGCTGGTCGACGAACCCTTTGTGAGGAATCCTCTGCCTGTTCGGATGGGCGTGACCGCTGCCGGAGCCGGTCGCGCCCCCCTGTTGCGGCAGAGGGACAAAGTCGATGCCGCTTTAGACGCGGCGCTTCTTCGGTGGACGGCAGCCGTTGTGCGGAATCGGCGTGCAATCTTCGATGGTGGTGACCTTCAGGCCAGCGGCGTAAAGGGCAGTGACGGCGCTCTCGCGACCCGGACCCGGGCCCTTGACGCGCACTTCCACTTCCTTCATGCCAAGACGACGCGCCTTGCCGGCGGCCTTCTCGCTCGCGCGGCTCGCCGCAAACGGCGTGCTCTTGCGGGCGCCCTTGAATCCAACGCTGCCAGCTGAGTCCCATGAAATGGTCTCGCCATTGACGTCGGTGATGGTCACCATGGTGTTGTTGAACGAAGCGTTGACGTGAACTACGCCCTTCGTTACGTTCTTGCGGACCTTTTTCTTGCTTGCCATATCTGTGTGCTCCTTGAGGTGCTATCAGTCGGTCATCGGTGAACGGGGTATCGGGGCTAATTAGCCCTTCACGCCCTTCTTGCCGGCAACCGTCTTCTTGCGACCCTTGCGGGTGCGTGCGTTGGTGCGAGTGCGCTGTCCACGCACTGGGAGGTTCTTGCGATGACGTTCGCCACGATAACTCTTGGTGTCTTTCAGTCGCTGAATGTCCTGTTGGACTTGGCGACGGAGTGCACCTTCCACTGGATGATTGGCATCGATTTCGCCGGCAATGCTGGCGACTTCTTTGTCATCAAGAGTGCTGGCGCGACGCTCACCGTCGATGCCGAGCTTGGCGAGAATGTCGTCCGACACCTTCGGACCAATGCCGAAGATGTAGCGGAGCGAGAAGCGAATCTTCTTCTTTTCCGGGATGTCGATGCCTGCGATACGTGGCATAGTGTGTTTCCTTCGTTGCGTGCCGTGATTGTCTTGTGCATCAGATTGATGCACGAGGACGGTGATCAGCGGCGGTTCTTAGCCTTGACGCTGCTTGAGACGGGGGTTCTTCTTGTTGATGACGAAGCGCTTGCCCTTGCGGACGACGATTTGGCAATCCATGGTTCGGCGCTTAATGCTGCTGCGGACTTTCATGGTGGTTCCTTGTGGTTAAGTGACGGATGTTCGAGACGGTGAAATGCGGTTGTCGCGCAAAGCGCGGATTTAGAAGCGGTAAACGATGCGGCCTTTGGTCATGTCGTACGGGCTGAGTTCGATAGTGACTTTGTCGCCAGGAAGAATTCGGATGAAGAACTTGCGCATCTTGCCGCTTACGTAAGCCAGGATCTCCTGGTTGTTTTGGAGCTTGACCCGGAACATTGCGTCCGGCAGAGCCTCCACCACTTCGGCGTCGAGCGTGATCTTGTCTTCCTTAGCCATGTAACTCTTTCGTAGCCATATGACGTCAGCCGAGGAGTCGGCTGCTGCCTCCATTGCAATCGTTCAGGGCGATGCCAGCACGGACGCCCGTGCGGCGAGTGAGAATGCGAGGACCCGAACGGGTCACAGCAATTGTGTGTTCAACATGAGCGGCAACCAGTCCAGGGGCGACAGCCACTGTCCATTGGTCGGCGGCTACTGATACGGGTACGGGGATCAAGCATCCGGAATCATCGATGACGCCCTGCGCACCCATGACCACGATTGGCTCAATCGCCAGCACCATGCCAGGGAGCAGCGTGAAATCGCGGTACTCGCGCAGACCAGCGGAAACGTTCGACGGAGCCTGCGGAGCTTCGTGCACCGAACGACCAACGCCATGTCCGTGCCACCCATCCACCATGCCGTGCCCGCGAGAAACCGCAAAGCGCTGCATACGGTCGGCCACTTCGCTCCAGCGCATACCGGGCTGCATGGCAGCGATGCCAACATGCAGGGTCTGCCATGCGTCGGCGATGAATGCGTCAATGGTTGCATTGCTGATGACCATGGCATCGGCAGCGTGCGCCTCGAGTGGGTGATTCGTGTTCGGGGGAACGCGCACTGTGACGGCGGCATCGGCGCACCATCCAGCAAAGCGTGCTCCGACATCAATCTTCACAACGTCGCCCGCATTGAGTACGCGCGCGCCGGGAATGCCATGCACCACTTCATTGTTGATGCTGATGCAGGAAGACGCCGGGAAAGCCGGACCACCTGCAGCATGCGGATATCCAAGGAAGGATGGCTCTGCGCCATGCGCCGCGATAGTGGCGCGCACCAACGCATCAAGATCGGCCGTACTGACGCCAGCAACGACTGCTTCTTCAGCGGCTTCAAGTGCAGCAGCCACCACAACGCCAGAGCGTTCGATGGCGGCAATCTCTTCTGCAGAACGAAGGTTCATGGCAGCACGCACAGTTGAAACGGAAGCCCCTGCCTGAGCAATCGGTGTTCCATGCGAAAGTGCGCTTGGCAGCGCAGCGTTCGTGGATCCATGAAGCTCGGCAGCGACTTGGTTCATCCGCGTGCGCTCCTCATCCGACTGCCACGAGCGTCGCCGCCCTGGCCGGAGAAGCCTTCGTAATTACGCATGACCAAGTTGGCCTCCAAGCGCTGAATCAGATCCAGACCAACGGAGACAACAATCAGGAGACCGGTACCACCCAGGAACTGCGAAACCTGGAAGGGAATGCCCATAGCCTGCGTCACCAAGGTTGGAATCACGGCGATAATCGCCAAGAATCCAGCACCGACGTAGGTGATCCGACCAAGGACAGTCCGCAAATATTCAGCAGTGCGCGGACCAGGGCGAAGACCAGGGATGAAGGAACCGTGGTCCTTCAACTGCTTGGCCATATCGTCGGGGCTCATCTGAACAGTGGTCCAGAAGTACGCAAAGAAGTAGATCATGGCGATTTCGCACACGATGTACGGGAACGTTCCAATCTGACTCTCGCGGGAGATAAAGGTGGTGAAACCCTTCACAACCGAATCGTTCGCCGTGGCGTTATCCCAGGCTCCAAAGATGGCCGACGGGAAGATCATCAACGAACTGGCAAAGATGATCGGCATCACGCCCGAGTGATTGATGCGCAATGGCAGGTAGTGCTTCTGACCGCCGTAGACCTTGCGGCCGCGCGTGTGCTTGGCCTGCTGAATTGGAATGCGTCGGGTGGCAACCGTCATGATGACGGCGCCCGCGGTGATGCCCACGAAACTGAGCACCAGAATGGCGAGTCCAGCGATACCAATCTTGCCCGGCTCGGCGGTCTGACGGGGATCAAAGTTGTCGACAACCCAGCCGATCGCGTTCGGCATGCGGCTGAGGATGCCCGCAGTCAGAATGATGGAGACGCCGTTACCGATGCCGTACTTGTCGATTTGCTCGCCGAGCCACATGAGGAACAGACTGCCGGCCGTCAATGCGGTGATACCCACCACAAAGAAGATGGCGATCTGTGGTGCACTCTGCAGGAACATCGGCTGCACCAGGTTGGTGCCGCGCAGGTAATTGAGCCAAATATAGCCCTGAACAATGCAGAGACCCACGGTGACGTACCGGGTCCACTCCATGATCTTCTGCTGGCCAGACTGCCCTTCCTTCTTCAGTTCCTGCAGGGGCGGGTAGACCGCTTGCAACAACTGGAAGATGATCGAAGCAGTGATGTAGGGCATGATGCCCAGGCCGAAGATGGTGCTTTGACCAAGCGAGCCGCCCGAGAAGATGCTTGCAAACTGCAACAAGCGGCCAAAGCCCGTGGCGTTGGTTGCCGCAGTCTTGGCATTTTCCACCAAGGCTGACTGATCAACTCCAACCACCGGAATCCAGAAGCCAATGCGATAGACGGCCAACACGCCAAGCGTGAAGAGCACGCGGTTGCGCAACTCGACGATACGGAAGATGTTGGCGAAGGCGCTAAGCATTCAGGTTCTTACTCGACAACGGTGGCGGTGCCGCCAACCTTCTCGATCTTTTCCTTGGCAGTCACGGAGAACTTCGCTGCGACGATCTTGAGCTTCTTGGTGATGTCACCATGGCCGAGGACCTTGAGCGGAAGCGTCGCGTCCGGCACGAGGCCGATCTTGGCGAGCGCAGCCACGTCAACAGTCGCGCCATTTTCGAAGTGCTTGTCGAGGACCTGCACGTTGACAACGTGGAACAGGGTTCGGAAGCCATTCTTAAAGCCACGCTTGGGGAAGCGACGCATGAACGGCGTTGCGCCGCCCTGGTAACCGGGTCGGCTCGACCAACCTGCACGGCTCTTGGCGCCGTTGTGACCGCGGGTACTGGTACCGCCAATACCGCTGCCTTCGCCGCGACCAACGCGCTTGCGAGGACGGTGTTTGCCGGCGACCTTCGTAATGTCATGAATCATCATGGCGGGGGTGTTCCTTGCCTTGGAAGCTATGAAAGCTTCGAGGAAGTAAAGAGGTGTATGGATCGTTAACTAAATCAGGAAGCTGTAGAAATTCAGGATGCTGGTGGCGCGGACGGTGCTGGAGCAGTAGCGGGCGCAGCAGCTGCGGACTCTTCGAAACGACGCGGAGCGCGTGGGCCGCCGCGGCCACCACGACGACGCTCATCGCCGAGGGTGTTCTTTGGAGCCTGCATCTTGTCGCCAGACTTGGCTTGTGGCATTGCAGCCAAGCCGCGTTCAACCGACTCTTCAACGTAGGTCGCACCGATGCTCACGCCGCGGAGTTGTTCAACCTTTTCACGGGTCTGCAACTGCTCGAGTGCATTGATAACGGCCTTGACGAGGTTCTTTGGATTGGTCGAGCCGTAGCCCTTGGTGAGGCAGTCCTGGATGCCGAGCATCTCAAGAACAGCGCGCACTGCGGCGCCGGCGAGAACGCCGGTACCTGGGTTGGCAGGAACCAAGCGCACCTTTGAGGCACCGAAGTGACCTTCAACGGCATGCGGAATGGTCTTGCGGAGCAGCGGGTAGCGAACCATCTTGCGACGGGCTTCCTTCTGCGCCTTCTCAACAGCAAGCGGAACCTGCTTGCTCTTGGCGTAGCCGATGCCGATTTGACCCTGCTTGTCGCCAACCACGACGAGCGCGGCAAAGCTGAAGCGGCGTCCGCCGGCAACGGTGGAACTGGTGCGATACACGCCCACCGTAGTGGACTCGATGCTTGATGATTCGTCGATGAGCTCAGCCATGTCTTGGACTCGTGTTAATTCGTCTGCGTGCGCAGTGGATTCGGGTGTTTAATCGGCTCAGAACAGCAGGCCGCCCTCGCGGGCGCCCTCAGCAACAGCCTCGACACGGCCGTGGTAACGGAAGCCGTTGCGGTCGAAGACAACGGTGGTAACTCCAGCCTGCTTCGCGCGCTCGGCGAGGGCCTTGCCAATTTCCTTGGCGGCACCAATGTTGCCGCCCTTCTTGGCCACGGCAGAAACATCGAGCGAACTTGCGGATGCAACGGTGCATCCGGCCAGATCGTCGATGAGCTGCGCGTAAATGTGTTGCAGCGAGCGATAGACGCTGAGGCGGGGACGCGTTGGCGTACCCGAGAGGGTCTTGCGCATGCCCTTCTTGCGTCGGTCGCGGCGGAAAGTCTTTGCTGTGCTCTTGTCCATGATCGTATTCCTTCAATGCGCGGCTTATGAGCCGAACGCCTTACCCTGCTTGCGCTGGATGACTTCGGTGGTGTATTTGATGCCCTTGCCGTTGTACGGTTCTGGCTTACGCTTGGCGCGGCACTTGGAGGCGAACTCGCCAACCGCCTGCTTGTCGGGTCCGCTGACGGTGATCATCATCTGCACCACCTCAACCTTGACGCCATCGGGGATAGCAACATCGAGGGTGTTGGCGAAGCCCACGGTGAGCACGAGCTTCTTGCCCTGCACCTTGGCACCCCAGCCGACGCCGACGATTTCGAGCTTCTTCTCGTAGCCCTTGAGCACGCCTTCGACCGCGGTTGCGATGAGTGCGCGAGTGGTGCCCCAGAAGGCCCGATTGCTGCCGAGGTCCACGATCGCGGGATCCATGGTGACTTCGACAATGGCGCCCTCAAGTTTGACGCCGACTTCTGGTCGGTACGTCATTGAGAGTTTGCCCTTGGGACCCTCGAAATTGACAGTTCTGGCAGCCGGATTAACGGCAACCTTAACTCCTGCGGGGATCATGACGGGCTTACGTGCGATGCGAGACATGCTGCTGCTCCTGAGTCGCTGTGAATGGTCAACCGACGGTCGCGACGACTTCGCCGCCGAGGCGCTTCTCGCGACACTCGCGATCGCTCATGACGCCGTGGCTAGTGGAAACGATGGCAATACCGAGACCCGACATCGGGCGCGGAAGTTCCTCGACGCCGCGGTACACGCGGCAACCAGTGCGCGAGACGCGCTCGAGGTGATGAATAAGCATCTCGCCACGTGGTCCGTACTTGAGGTCGACGCGGATGAGGCCTTGACGGCCGTCGGCGACGAGCTCGAAGCTGCGGATGTAGCCCTCTTTGACGAGGACTCCTGCGACTCCGTGGTTGAGCTTGTTGTTGAGGACGAGCACCTGCTTCGCCCGATTTCGGCAGGCGTTACGGATGCGGGTGAGCATGTCAGCGGTGAGGTCTTGAAGCGCCATGTTCGGCTCCTTCTAATTCGTTGATCTTGGAGAGGGTCACCAGGACGCCTTACGCATGCCGGGGACCATGCCCTGGAGCGCGAGCTCCCGGAGCATGTGTCGGCAAATACGGAACTTGCGATAGTTGCCACGGGCGCGGCCTGTGATCTCGCACCGGAGCTGCTCTCGGCTTGAGAACTTCGGCTTCCGACTCATCTTTGCAAATACTCGCTTGCTAGCCATTCAGGTGTTCCTTGTCGAGCTTTCGGTCAGTTCGATCGTTCAGTGATTCGTTCGTTTGGGCCGGCGCGTGCCGACCTCTGGGTTTGTTTCGATTACTTCTTCTTGCGGTCTTCTGGCTTCTCAAACGGCATTCCCAGTTCGGCCAACGCGAATCGGCTCATCTTGGGATCGCTGTTACGGAAGACGATGGTGATGTTCATTCCGTGGAAGAACGTCACGCTCGCCATGTTGATCTCCGGCCAAACGGCTTGCTCGCTGAGGCCGAAGCTCCAGGAACCGCCCTTGTCGAATGAGCGATCATTCACGCCTCGGAAGTCCTTGATACGCGGAATCGCGAGGTTCATGAGACGATCGAGGAAGCTCCACATCTTGTCGCGACGAAGCGTGACCATGAAGCCGCTGGGGGCGCCTTCGCGAACCTTAAAGTTCGAGACGCTCTTCTTGGCAATGGTCATGACGGCCTTCTGGCCGGTGATCTTGCGATAGGTGTCGTACACCGTGTCGCGGATCTCGGGCTTGAGCTTCTGGTTTTCCAGTTGCTTGCCGACGCCGGTGTTGACGATGACCTTCTCGATCACCGGAACTTGGTTGATGTTGGTCAGACCGAACTCTTTCATGAGTTTCGGGGCGACCTGCTCCATGTACATCGTGTGGAGCCTGGACTTGGTGGCTGTGGTGGTCATGGTTGGGCTCACTTAGCCTTCTTGCCGGCGGCTGCGGCCGGGGTCTTGCGAGCTGGGGAGACGACGCCGAGTTCCTTGCCGCTCTTAGCAGCAACGCGAACCTTGGAGCCGTCGGCCTTCACGGCGAAGCGCACGCGAGTGGGCTTGCCGTCAGCGATCGGGCTGACCTTGGAAATATGGATCGGAAGTTCAAGCTTGACAATTGCGCCCTTCGGACGCAGTTGGGTTGGCTTCATGTGCTTGGTGCGGAGATTGATCCCCTTCACCACGCAGCGCGAGGTTGAAGGATCAACTGAGACGACCTCACCGGTCTTGCCCTTGTCGGAGCCAGAGCGGACGAAGACAACATCACCCTTGCGGATGTGGGCTGGCATTAGATGACCTCCGTAGCGAGGGACACGATCTTCATGAAGTTCTTCTCGCGAAGTTCACGAGCCACGGCTCCGAAGATGCGGGTGCCCTTCGGATTGCCTTCCTTGTCGACGAGCACGCAGGCGTTCGAATCGAATCGAACGTAGCTGCCGTCGGAGCGGCGGGTGGGAGACTTCACGCGAACGATCACGGCCTCAGCCTTATCGCCGGACTTGACTTGGCCGTTCGGGATCGCGTCCTTGATGGCGCAGATCACGCGGTCACCGACGCCCATGGAGGCGCGGGTGAAACGTCCGGTGGCGGTAGAGACGCCGAGTACGCCGATCACCATGGCGACCTTTGCGCCACTGTTGTCAGCCACTTCGAGTCTGGATTCCTTCTGAATCATGCTTGTTCCTGTCTTCGTTGTCCCGAAATCGGGACGTGTTGCGCGGGGCTGCTTGCCCCATCAATTCACTTCTTCTTCTTGGTGCCAGCGTCTGCTTCGAAGACCATCTCGGCCTTCGCCGGAGCCTTCTCTACAACGCGGACAACGGTCCAATGCTTGGTTCGGGAAATCGGACGGCACTCCGCGATTTCAACGCGGTCACCGACTCCGGTCTCATTCTTGGCGTCATGCACATGCAGGACGGTGCGCTTGCGCACGTACTTGCCGTACTTGGGGTGCTTGGAGACGTACTGGATCGTCACCTTGCGCGTCTTCTCGCGCGAGGCGGTCTCGACGATGCCGATGCGATGCTGAGCGTTCTCAGTGACGTTGATCTCTGCCTTGGTACTCACGTGGTGACCTTCTTCATGCGGGTGGTTCGCTCGGTCAGAAGACGCGCCAAGAGTTGGCGATTCTTCTTGAACTGGGACGAGTCCTTGATCTTCTCAGTGATCGTCTGGGCGCGGAGCTCATAGAGCTTCTTGCGGAGACGGGCTGCTTCGGCGGCGATTTCTTCGTCGCGGAGCTTTTTGACTTCAGCTGCCTTCATCTTTTGGCTGCCTTTCGAGTGGGGTAGTTCGGGTGGAATTCAATGACTGATCAGACTGCAAGTCGGCGGCCGACGAAGCGGCAACGAACTGGCATCTTGTGTGCGATACGCGCGAATGCCTGCTTGGCAAGATCCTCGGGAACGCCCGCGATCTCAAACAGCACGGTGCCAGGCTTCACGCAGGCAGCCCAGAAGTCCACTTCGGCCTTACCCTTACCCATGCGGGTTTCGAGCGGCTTCTTGGAAATTGGCTTGTCCGGGAAGACACGGATGAACACCTTGCCCTGGCGACGCAGGAAGTGCTGCGCTGCAACACGGCCAGCTTCAAGCTGACGGCCGGAGAGCCAATGGGTCTCGAGGCACTGAAGGCCGTAGTCACCGAATGCGACATAGTTGCCGCGGGTGGCTTTGCCCTTCATCTTGCCGCGCTGCTGCTTGCGGAATTTGACTCGCTTTGGAATCAGGTTTGACATCGTTTGGTCCTGTTTGCTTCTTCTTTATCAGCGACGGCCACGGGCGCGTGCGCGTCCGCCAGCTGCGTTGGTGGTGGTGTCGTCTTCGGCTTGCTCGAACAGGCCCTTGTAGACCCAGACCTTGATGCCGATGATTCCGTAGGTGGTTTCAACGTGGGTGATTGAGAAATCGATGTTGGCCTGCAAGGTCGACAGTGGGATGGAACCCAAGCGCGTGTCGAAGGTGCGTGCGAGCTCGGCGCCGCCGAGTCGACCAGCCATCAGGATGCGGATGCCCTTCGCACCGTTCTGCATTGCGCCTTCGGCACGCTGCTTCACGACGCGGCGGTAGTTCGCACGCTTCTTAATCTGCTCGGCCATCGACTCGCCGATGAGGCGGGCAACGATTTCTGGATTCTTGATCTCGATGATCTTGATGCCAACCTTGCGGCCGGTGAGAGCCTCGAGGTCCTTCGTCAGACGCTCGATCTCGGCACCCTTGAGGCCGACGACCTGGCCCGGGCGGGCGGTCTTGATGATGACCGAAAGCTCTTCACGGGTGCGCTCGATGTAGACATCGCTCACTGCCGCGTAAGGGGGCGTGCGGTTCAGGCGCTTGTCGATGAACTTGCGGATCTTGTAATCCTCGACGAGCAGTTCGCCGAAGAGCGCCTTAGGTGCAAACCAGCGGCTCTTGTGAGCCTCGGTCACTCCGACGCGGAATCCGAAAGGGTTGGTCTTCTGTCCCATTGTGGGTGTTCCTGTGTGTGGACGTCAGCGGACGTCGACGGAGACGTGAATGTGGCTAGTGCGCTTCATGATTGGGTGCGAACGACCGCGATCCTTCGGCTGGAAACGCTTGATGGTCGGACCTTCGTCGACGCGGCTTTCGCTCACGAAGAGACGACCAACATCGAGGTTGGCCTCCTCTGCATTTGCAACCGCGCTGCGAAGGACTGTCTTGATGAACCACGCGCCGCGGCGTGGGCTGAAGTCGAGGACGGCAATCGCGTCTTCGATCTTCTTGCCGCGAATCATGTCCGCAACCAGTCGCGCCTTGCGGGGCGCGATGCGGGCGAACTTGTGGGACGCGGCGTATTGTTTGTTCTCTTTGGAAGCCATGGTGTTGTTCATTCAAGTGCTTGACGGCGCGATGCGCCATCAGGGACTTAGATGCCTTCCTTCTTGTTGGTGTGACCCTTGAAGGTGCGCGTGTGCGAGAACTCGCCGAGCTTGTGCCCGACCATCTCTTCACTGATGAAGACTTCGATGAAGCTGCGACCGTTGTGGACCGCAAAGGTCAGACCGACAAACTCTGGGACGACCGTGCATGCACGGCGCCAGGTCTTGATCGGCGAGCGCTTGCCAGTGCTGGCCTGCATTGCCTCCGCGCGACGATACAACTTCTCGTCAACAACGGGGCCTTTCTTAAGTGAACGGGACATGGCGTGTTCTCCGGGGGTGTGTTCTTAGAGCTTGAGCTGGCCGTAACGGCGACTCTTGCGACGACGAATGATGAGCTTGTCGGACGAGAGTCCGTAGCGACGAGTGCGACCGCCCTTGGAGAGCGTTCCGCTTGCGTTGGAAGGATCCTGGCCGCCCTTGGAGCGACCTTCACCACCACCGTGTGGATGCTGATGATGACTCATTGCAACACCACGGGTGCGTGGGCGGCGACCGAGCCAACGAGCGCGACCGGCCTTACCGAGGACAACGTTTGAGTTGTCAGGGTTGCCGACCATTCCAACGGTTGCGCGGCACTCGAGAAGCACTTGGCGAATTTCGCCCGATGGCATCACGAGGGTTGCAAAGCGACCTTCTTTGTTGGTCAAGCGGGCGCCGATGCCTGCAGCACGAACCATGGTGCCGCCGCGACCGGGAGTGGCTTCGATGTTGTGAACCTCGAGACCAGTTGGGATGTGCTTCAACGGCATGCAGTTGCCGGCGCGCGGATCGATTTGATCTGCGGAGCTCAACACTGAGTCGCCAGCGGTCAGGCCCTTTGGAGCCAAGATGTAGCGGAGCGTGCCGTCTTCGTACTTCAAGAGAGCAATGTGGCACGTGCGGTTTGGGTCGTATTCGATCCCAACCACCGTTGCCTTCATGCCGTCCTTCTGGCGCTTGAAGTCAATGAGGCGATAGCGGCGCTTGTGACCGCCACCCTGTTGAATCACGGTGAGTTTGCCCTGGCAGTTACGGCCACCCGTCTTGTGCAGGGGGCGAAGCAGGCTCTTCTCAGGTGACTTCTTAGTCACCTCGATGTGCATGTTCACCGAGGCATTACGCCGGGCGTTCGTTGTTGGTTTGTAGACGCGAATTGCCATGTGTTGCTCCTGTTCCTATCTCTTAGAACAGCTCGATCTTTTGTCCTTCGGCGACGCGGACCATTGCCCGCTTCCAAGTCTTACCGATGGTCTTTCCGTACTTGTAAGTGCGATCACGCTCTTGACGGACCTGCGTCCGTACCGCAACAACCGTGACGCCGTAGATGGCTTCAATAGCCTTCTTGACGTCGGTCCTCGTTGCGCGGTGGTCAACGTGGAACGCGTATTGATTGAATTCACTGGCAGCCGTCACCTTTTCGGTGATGATCGGCATCTTGATGACTGTTGTAGGTTCCATCGTTGATTGGCCTTTCAGAGGGCTCAGGCCTCAGTCTTCTCGGCGACGGGGTAGCAACTCTCATCGATGAACGAGGCAAGTGAAGCCTTGTCAATAATGAGGAAGCGGTGATTGAGGAGGTCGAACACATTGAGCTGCTCGACGCGGCGAACATCAACGCCCTCGATGTTGCGCGCGGACGCCATGGCAGTTCGGTTGGCAGGATTCACGGCGACGAGGCAGGTTCGGTTGATACCGACCTTCTTCATCATGCCGGCGAAGGTCTTGGTGTTCGGCTCGGCAAATGTCAGCGAGTCGAAGCACTTCACCTCATTGTCAACAAGCTTCGCCAGAAGGGCGTTGCGGTTGGCAAGGCGGCGCATCTTCTTGGTGAGGTCAGTGCGGAAGTCCTCACGGGTGCGGGTCTTCGCAAACGCAACGCCACCGCCCTTGCGTCCGGGGACGCGCGAGGCGCCGACGCGGGAGCTTCCCGTGCCCTTCTGCTTATAGAGCTTGCGGGTTGAGCCCTGCACGGAGCCGCGGCTCTTGGTGCGAGCTGAGCCCTGGCGCTGGTTACCGTGGGTGACGACGTAGGCCTGCTTGAGCAGTGCGTGGCGGATTTCGCCACCTAACAGGGTCTCGTCGATCTTGAGGACGTCGACCTGCTTGCCTTCGGAGTTGAGAATCGGAAGTTCGATCATTGTTACTTACCTTCGCGGGTTGTCCGCATTCGCCTCCTCCTCCCGACGCCTGTTATTCAGTGGCGGTGGGCAGGATTTGACTCAGGTTCCTTGAGTTGCTGGCAGTTTGAGGCTGCCAGCAGTTCGTTTATTTGTCGTGACCGCGTGGTTCCGCGCCTGAATGGCGACGGCCTTCGCAATCCCAAGTTAACGCCATTAGGCGCTAGCCTGGATACGCACCTTTCGCTTATAAAGTCGACCAGGGGTCTTGATGAAAAGAATCCCGTTGCTGGCGCCGGGGACGGCACCCTTCACGAGAAGAATGTTGTTTTCGACGTCGATCTTCACGACATCGAGCGAGCGGATGGTGACTTGTTCGTCACCCATGCGACCAGCCATGCGCTTGCCCTTTTTGATCTTTGCACCGTGTCCACGGTCCGTACCGTGCGAACCGATCGAACCAGGGGAGCGATGCTTACGCTCAACGCCGTGGGTAGCGATCTGGCCCTTGAAGCGGTAACGCTTCATGACGCCGGCGAAGCCCTTACCCTTTGAAATTCCGATGATGTCAACGAACTTCAAAGCGGCGAGCGTATCGATCTTGACTTCTTGACCAACGGTGAAGGCTTCAGCTTCAGCGTCGCTGGCAAGACGAAGTTCGCGGTGTTGGCGCTTCGGAGCGCTGCCGGCCTTCGCATCGTGGCCGATCATGGCCTGGGTGCTGGTGCGAGCCTTCATGTCATCGAAGGCGAGCTGGACGGCTGAGTAGCCATCGCTTGCCGTGGTCTTCACCTGTGTGACAACGCAGGGTCCCGCCAGAATGACGGTGACGGGGATGTTGGTTCCATCAGGCTTGAAGAATCGGGTCATGCCGATTTTCTTACCAAGGATGCCGGTCTTGCCAGGCGCTGTGTGCGTCATGTGCATTGTTCCTGCGCTGCGGTTCCGTCAGGTGGGCGCCCACTGGCGCGTCTGCGGTTCCTGGTGATTTGCCGGAGGTCGGTTTGCTTGATGCAAGCGACGCGGCAGATGAAGAATGGGTCGCGCAAGAGCGCGAACCCGACGAATGACTTAGGCCTTGATCTTTACAAAGACGCCGGCGGGCACAACGAGACGGTTGAGAGCCTCGACAGTGCGGTGATTTGGTTCAATGATGTCGATGATGCGCTTGTGAGTGCGGATCTCGAACTGCTCGCGGCTCTTCTTGTCGACGAACGGCGAACGAAGGACGGTGTAGATCTCTCGGCGCGTTGGCAGCGGCACCGGGCCGGCAACGTGCGCGCCCGTGCGCTTTGCGTGATCCACGATTTCCCGTGCAGACGCGTCAAGCGCCTGATGGTCGTAGGCTTCCATTCGGATTCGAATCTTGCCGCCCTGCATGGGTGTATCTGTCCTCAATCCAGCTTCGTCATCGTTCCAATCACTGCTCAGCACGTTGCCGGGCACATGTGGCTGGAAAGACGCGAATCGGGGAGGATACCCAAACTCGGCAAACTGTCAATACCCCTGATCACACAACCGATGACTGAATCTCTGGCCAGACCGTCGTTGACCTCATTTACTCGAAACGGCTAGCCTTCCAAGGACCTCGGGCACTCCGCCCTTTACCGGACTGCGACTTCATTGAGACAGGAAACGCCCATGCGCCAATTTCTCCAGAGAAATGCCTCCCTGTTTCTAACTAGTTTTAGCGTGGTATTGGCCCTGCAGGTCCACGGGCAAGGCCCTGGCACCCCTCCACAAAGTCCGAATAACACCGGAAGCGGTGCCCAAGCTCCCCCCAAGAAGCCTGCCGCCGCACCGGGGACCAGCGGTTCCGCGGCAGCTCCACGCGGGTCGGCGAGCACTGGAACGCCTCCGCCTGGCTCCGCGGCCGCAGCAAATGATGGGCTCGACCCCAAGTACCTGGAGTTTGAAGTGTTGGGAATGCGCTTTCGTCCTCCGGTGCAGAGCATCATGCGCGCCGACGGCAGCGGCATCACTGCGCAGTGGACTATTTCAGAGCGCGCTGATCCGCCACGATTCGTTCTCCGCGTTTCGCGCCTGGTAGCGAGCGATGCAACAAGTACGCCGGCGCAGCAGATCGACGCCTATGTCAAGAGCGTCAGTGAGCGCCCATCGCCAAACGCTGTGTTTGCCGTGCGCTCGCGCAAGGAGTTTGAACTTGATGGGCGCCCCGCTGCCCTCTTGTACACGTCCTTGCGTGAAGGAACTGGCGACGATGAAGTATCCGCCGTTCAGGGCTATTTCATTCTGCAAATTGCCCCCAATGAATTTGTAGTGATTTCATCGCTCCTCGCTGAACAAGACTTTGCTGCAGTATCACAACTCTTGGAACGATCGTTCCGCACCATGCAGGTTGCCAACCAGGCCGCCCTTGCTGACGAACGGTCCGGACGAATTGCGCGTGGCGATCACCTGCTCCGCGGCCTTGATGAAGAGGCCATGCGTCGCGCACTTGATCCGGTGGGCGCGAAGGGCGAAGCGCCGGCGCCGCGCTGGTACCGCATCACGCGCGTTGACGCCACGGGTGATGTGAAAGATGTGGGCTACATGACCATGGTGGTGATCGATGCCGCACAGGGATTGGCTAATCCAGATCGGCGCGAGTCGGAATGGACCAAGACAGAAAAAGAGCGCGGATTGCTGGTGCGGATGCAGGTTCGCACGCTGCTTGACGCTACCGGCACAGCCTTCAGCGATACCGAAGCGCGCTACTGGACACGTTGGGATCGCGGGCGCGAATTCTGGACCGTGCGTTCCACGATCCGCAAGGATCGCGCGAGCAGCACCTCCACGCAATTGGGTATTCGCAGTGAACCAACCAGCGGATCGCCACGACCGATTCTGGAGGTGGCGGACGTGGTGCCGAACGAAGTTGCCACGGAACCACGACGTTGGCCGATTCCGGAAGTTGGCTATCTGTCGCAAGCAGAGTCATTGGTCTTGCCACGCCTGTTTCCGAAAGTTGACGCGCCCGCTGACTACGGTTTCTATTGCTTCGATCCACGGAGCGGCAGGTTGGCGCAACGAGTGGATCGTCAAGCACCCACAGCAAAGGGCTACAACATTGCAACCCAGACCACCCTTGAGGCACCAGCGATCGCACAGCTCGTTGATGAGCGCGGAATTCTGCTGAAGCGTTCCAGTGATGACGGCTCAGTGATCGAGGCCACTACTGGGCAAGCACTGCTGGAGTTGTGGCAAAAGAAGGGTCTTCCTACCAAATGATGCGCGGCGTTGCCCAGAATCAGCATGGCGATCGCGGTGCCGTTTATCGCTTGGCGCTCCCTGTACTGACGCTGTTCCTTGTGCCGCTGGCACTGGCACGGTGCGCCGCAACAAAGCAAACTCCGGCAGCGCCGCAAGGCAACGGTGCGTTCCTTGAAGTGCTTTCCGAGCGAGCGCCATCGGCCGATGCGCACGTGCAGTCGCAGGTGTTGGAGCCCACCCGCCCCACCATTGAACGCTGGGCGACGGTTGGCGAAGGCGCGTCGTTTGAAATTCGTGCATCAGTCACCGGCAGCGAAGGCAACGAACGTTGGACGCGCACCGAGCCTGCCGCCACGCGCGTACTGGCGCGCACCGCCGCGGATGAGGTGACCCTCATCGAGCAAACCGATTCATCTGACGGCGCCACGACACGATTCCTGCAGCCACTCATCCTGGCACCCGCCGACTTGCGCGTGGGCGAAGAGTGCACGAGCACGAGCGTGGTCATCACTCTTCGCGGCAACGCGATCGACAATGAGGGCGGCCGCGCACAGCGTTCGATGAAACTTGCTTCCGAAGACCGAATTCGCACCCCACTTGGCGAATTGAGCGCGCTGCGGATTGACTCCGTATTTACTATGAAAGTGCCATTTGCCAGTATGAGACGCGAAACATCAACATGGATACGCGCCGGTGATGGACCGGTGGCAATCCGCAGTGTTGAGAAGATCTTGGTGATGGGCGTGGTGCCACGCAATCGCTCAGAAACGCGCGTTCGATTGCCCGCTACCGGATTGACTCCATGACAGGAACAAGACCATGATCGGAATGCCGCGTGTACTTCTTGCCATTCCCGTCTTTAACGAGGCGAAGTCGATCGATCGCGTGTTGAGTGCGGTCAAGCCGTACGTGCAAGACATCTTGATGGTGGATGATGGTTCGACGGACGACACGCCCGCCCGCATTGCCGCGCACCCAGTGGAAGTGATCCGTCACTTCCAGAATCGTGGCTACGGACGATCCATGCAAGACATCTTCCATGCCGCGGAAGCTGACGGATACGGCTGGGTGATCACCATGGATTGCGACGAACAACATTCGCCCGCTTCCATTCCGGACTTCCTTCAAGCCATCCGCGCCGACAGCGCCGATGTGATCAGTGGAAGCCGCTACCTCCGCGCAAGCCCGGAAGACAACGATGCTCCCGGGCGGCGCCGCGAGGTGAACATGACGCTGACCGCGGAGATCAATGCTCAACTCGGTTCGGTGCCGTCAACAAGCGGCGCACGAGCAGCGCTGGGCGGTGGACTCACCGATTCGTTCTGTGGTTTCAAGGCATATCGCGTGGCATCCTTGCGAACCCTGAGCTTGGATGTGGATGGCTATGACTTCCCGCTGCAATTCTGGGTGCAAGCCGTGGCGCACGGGCTGCGTGTGGACGAAATTCCTGTTCCACGCATCTATGTTGATCTGAATCGATCATTTGGCAGCGAGCTTGATGATCCCACTCGCAGGTTGGCCCTGTACCGCGCCACCTTTGAACGCGAACTCGCGCGCTGCGCGGGGAGACTTCGCTTGATCACCGGGAGTGTGGCGTGAACAACGCGGCGAATGATGCGCTCACCACTGTGGAGAGTGCCGGACCGCTACGCGCGGCGCAGGGCACCATCATGGGTGCCGAACTGTCCTACTGGCGCGATGCCATGCGCGAAGAGTTACAGATGCCCAGCGGCATACTGGTTGGCACCGGGCACCAAGTGGAATGGTGGCATCCGGGAATTGCTGCGAAATTCATGTGGGCGAACGCTGTGGCCACACGCGCTGACGCTGCAAGCGTCTGGCTGATTATTGATACTGACATTCGTGATCCGCGCGAACTGCGCGTACCGGTGAGTGCCAATGGAACTATTGAATCGGCGCTGCATCGCTTTGGACCACGCGCGCTGCATGGAACGCCGGCATGCGTTCGAAGCGGGTGCCAACCGACAGCCTTTGACGACACGCGCGGGATAGCAATTCCGCCGTGTGCAGCAGCGGGAACAGATGCTGCGTATCGCGCACTGCTGGCACACTGCAATGCCGCGGACTGCACCACGCAAGTGCTCGCTGCCGTGCGCGAATGCACGCCGGAACTTGGTGCGCCCGGCTGCACGGTTCGATCATCGCAACTCATGAAGACCGCGCTTGGGGTGGCCATCGTAGAGCGTGCCGCGCGCGAGCCGCACGCATGCGCGCGGGCGTTCAATGCAGCCGTTGCGGTGGTGCCGCGCGTTGCGCGCATGCTCGCCGAAGATGGTCCGCTCGGCCCTGAACTTCCCTTGTGGACCCGTGGCAGCGACGGGGCCCGGCACCGCGTGCACGCGGCCGAACTTGCTGCGCTGCGTGCGGAACATGCACCGCTTTGGCCGCGCGCCTTTCTCACCAGCGCCATGGCACGTGCGGTGCTCTCCGATCGATTCGTGCACGGTACGGGCGGCAAGATCTACGAACGCGCCACCGATCTGTTTGCACAGTCGTGGCTTGATGCGCGGCTTCCGGCATTTGATGTTGCTAGCGCCACCCTGCGCCTTCCGTTCACTGATGACGCCCTCCCGCCACCCGTCACGGCTGCGGCTCGCCGCGCCCGATGGTTCGACCCGGATGCAACGGGAAACGCGCCAAGCTCAAGCAAAATGGCGGCACTGGCAACCATTGCAAACGCGCCGCGCGCGAGTGCGGAGCGCCGCAGCGCATGGCTTGCCATGCACGCAGAATTGGGGAGGGCACGTGCAGTGCACGCAACTGAAATCCAAGTATTGGATGCCCATCACGCTGCCGACCGAATCCGCGCACGCGCTGCGCAATTGCGCGCCGATCGAACGTGGGCGGCGGTGCTGCATCCACCGGAAGCGCTGGCTCACTTGGCGGAATCACTCCGCCGGCAATGCCGATGACGATGCCGCCAACGGATCGGGGCGGAACAGACGAGTGTCCAGGCTCCACACCTTGTCTGTGAATTCTTGACCGGGATGAACACCCTTGGAACGCTGCGCCGCGTGGATGGCAATAGCCGTCTTGGCATCCAAGTTGTCAAGCATTGCAACGAAGATCGCCTCCGGGGTGGACGGAATCTTGGTGGCACCAAACTCAAGCGATCCATGGTGGCTGAGCACAATGTGCTGCAAGACCAACAGTGCATCGGCGGGGATGCGCACATTTCCGTCGCGCGAAACCTTGCTTGCCATCGCGCTGAGCATGATGACGCCCTTCACGGTGTGGCCGAGCAGATTTCCTTCCGCGGTGTAACTGAATCCGCGCTCCCAAGTGAGTTCGGAAGTCTTGCCTAAATCATGTAGGAACAGCCCAACCAGCACGATGTCGCGATTGAGTTCCGGATAGAGAGGAAGCATCCCCTCGGCAAGGCGCAAGAGCTGCAGCGTGTGCTCAAGCAGTCCGCCAATCCACGCATGGTGCACACTGACCGCTGCAGGTGCTTGACGCACTCGTGCCATGAACGGTTCGTTGGAGAGATACGCATCCGCAAGAGCACGCATGGCTGGATGGGTAAGCGAACCCATGACGCGGCGCAGTTCCAGTTCCATGGCAGGAATGTCATGCTGCGATGCCGGAAGGAGCCGCGCCAGATCTTCAATATCCACTTCAACAGAGCGGATTGAATCCACCACAATCTGCACTTGGCCGTTGTACTCCTGCGCTTGTCCACCGATCCAGACAAACCCGGTCCGTGCAATCTCGCCAATTTGCGACTCATCAAAGGTCCATTGCCGAATGGCCACTTCACCACTTGCATCACGAATAATGCCCTTCAAGAAGTGCTTGCCATTCTTGGCAGTGCCGCACTGCGGATTCACCAGCGAATAGGTGCCGTCCACATAGGTGTGCGGGCGAATCTTGTCGATCGGAACATGTGGAACATGCGATCGTGGCTGGCTTGGGCCGGACGGCTGCGTTTCTGCCTGTGTCATGGGCGTTCGAGTGTACGCAGTGTGGCAATCGCCGCGGGGATTTCCGCCGCAAGTTCCGTGGCAAGCATTCCCGCAGTGCCACCAGCGCGCGCGGACCAGTGTTCACCGGCAATGGCGTGTGCCTGTACTGCAAGCCGCGCGCAGTTGTAGAGGCCCAGTGCGTCTCCATGTTGCGCCACCACACCAGCAATGACGCCGGAAAGCACATCACCGCTCCCGCCGATGGCCAGCGCGTCATTACCGTGCGTGCATGTCCAGGTGCGGGCTCCGTCGGACACGACCGTCCCGTGGCCCTTCAATACAACGATGCATCCAAGCCGCTGCGCCAATCGCTCCGCTGCAGTCGGACGCGCCACCGGATCGATCGGATCGACATTGAGATGCAGCGCGTCCGCCAAGCGCGCAAATTCACCGGGGTGCGGCGTCATGATGATGGGAGCGCGCAAATCAAGATCAAAGCGTGGAGTAGCGGCCAGGCAGTTGAGCGCATCGGCATCAACGATCACCGGGCGACCGTCATCCTGAGCGAGTACGCGAATCACTACCTGTGCTTCGGCAAATCCCGTTCCCATTCCGGGGCCGATCACCAAGACATCGGCGCGGCGCGCCTGTGTGTCAAGTGCTGCGGCGACTGCGTGCGGAACTAGATGACCGTCACTATCCACTGCAAGCGGAATCCCGGTGGCAGAAGGGTTTGCTGCAAGAATTGCTGGCAACAGTGGCTCGGGCGCTGCAGCCATGCATAGCGCGGCACCGGCACGCAATGCGCCCAGTGATGCCAACACCACGCTGCCGAGCATGGTGATCGGATGCGCAGCATGACCGCCGATCACGCAGACCGTACCGAATGTTCCTTTGTGGCCAGCGGGGTCACGCGCGGGCAGCGCGGGAAGTGCATCACTGGCGCCATTCATCGCGCGGGTCCCTTGGGTTTGCCCAGCGGTTTGCCGTCAATCGACTGCACTTCGATAGCGGTGTCTCCCATCAGGTCAACAATGCGCGCGAGGTCGGTGTCGATGGACGCGCCATCCGCTGCACTCAGCCCAGTCAGTACATGCGATGCGTCAAATCGGGGTCCACGCGCTGGCAATACGGGGTCGAAGTCGACCCATTTCCCATCAATCATGGCTTGGGTCCACATATGCCATCCGTAGGAATTGCGAATGGCGCCGGACTCGGCAACGTAGAGAAGCCCTGAGGCCACGCGCGCGGGGATTCCCTGCGTTCGTAGGAGAGCGCACAACAGCACCGCGTGCTCAGTGCAGTCACCCGAGCGAGATTTCAATGCCTCGCTTGCGGTAGCAAATCCACTGGCAAGATTCTTGTTGGTGATGTAACGATTGACCGCTGATCGCAACGCTTCGGCGCGTGCAAGCGGAAGTGGCGCGCATCCCTCCAGTGACTTCTGGGCGAAGCTACGAATGGCAGGATCATCGCTGTCGGCCATGACGCTCGCGCGAGTGAATCGGGCGTCGGAGGCATCTGCTGCTGGCGCCATGGAACTGGCGTCGGCATCAATGGACAGTCGCGCGGCGCCGGCCGCAATGCGCACAAAGACCTGTGCACCTGCGCTGGGTAGATCGCCAAGCACGCCGTCATTGGCGGTCACGAGTAATTCTGCGCGTCGCGCTTCGGTGAGAGCGCGGGCGTTACTGGTGAGCGGGATGAACGTTCGTGCCATGATCTCTACCGGCGCGGTGGCCGCGGTAGCAATGGCGCGTGTGGTCAGCCGTGATTCCAAGATTCCAACGCCCATGTCGGTCCGACTCTGGACGAGTACTCCGTCGGATGACATGAACTCCGATGACGGGCGTTCGATGAGTGAGGTCTTGGTGCTCCACTCCGTCAGACGTACGGTACGACCATCGACTTCGGTTTCCGCCGTTCCCTTGCGGACGCTTTCCACCTGCACGGCGTCCGGGCCACTCTCTGGATCCAGGGTGATGTAGCGCAAATCCTTGGCACCGGACGCAAGCCGGCGCCGAACAAATTCGTCGGCGGCGTAGGGAGGTAGCCATCCCGCAGCAGGCAGTGCATGACGCTGCACCGTGCGGCGCCCCGACTGTTCGTCGACAATTTCCATGTCGTCCGCCGCGAATGTCCAAGTGCATCGCACCGGTGCGGCGCCAGATATCTTGGCGATTTCCGCGCGCACTGGAACGCCGCGCGTGGTTTCTTCAAACATGGTTCGCGTGCGCAGCGTCACGCCCTGCCCCATTCGACCAACGGTCATCTCCGTCTCGGTCATGCTGCGGATGGTGTTGTCATGGCGTTCGACCCATTCATGAAACCACCCGCACGGCTTGCCGCCGAGCGAGAGCTGATACCAGCGATCTTCAAGCGTCTGCGCGGTAGCGGACGGCGCAGCGGGGACAGGGGCAGCGGGCGCAACCTGCGGTGCTGGCGTTCCCTGCGGTGCTTGCGTCCTTTGCGGTGCTTGCGTCCTCTGCGGTGCTGGCAACCACGCTGTCACGAAGGCGTGTGCTCGCGTTGGCAATGCCAAGGCGAGCACCACGCACAGCAGTGCCGCGCATTTACTGATGGCGCATGAGCGGAAAGAGAATGACATCGCGAATCGACTCCGAATTAGTCATGAGCATCACCAGGCGATCGATACCCATACCCATCCCACCCGCGGGCGGCATGCCCACGCGCAGACTCTCGACGAAATCATGATCAAGCGAGCGGAACGTGCTCTCTTCGTCATCGGCGCCAGCAAGCTGCTCCGTGAACTTGGAAAGTTGAATATCTGGATCGTTGAGTTCCGTGTACGCCGGTCCGATTTCCATACCGGCGATGAACAAGTCCCAGCGCTCCGCAATTTCCGGGTGCGCGCGGTTGGGGCGCGTCAGCGGACTGATGGCGCTTGGATAGTCAAGGACGAACGTCGGCCGCGCCGGATCAATGAGCGCCTCGGCCTTCTCTTCAAAGAGATGATTGACCAGCAGCCAATGATCAAGCGTGGCAGCCTTATCAATGTGATGCGCCATTCCGGCGGCACGCACCTTTGCCTCATCGCGCATATCGAAGCCGAACGCGCGCATAAAGAGCTCTTCGTAACGCACGCGCTCAAACGGCGCGCGATAGTCAATCTGTAGCTCGCCGAATGGAAGCACCGGACCAGCACCGCGCTCCGGGCACTGCGCCATCGCACACGCCACGTGATGCACCAGGCTCTCCACCATCTCCAACATGGTCATGTAATCGCCAAAAGCCTGGTACGCCTCCATGGCGGTGAATTCCGGATTATGGCTGCGATCCACACCTTCGTTGCGGAAGTTGCGATTAATTTCAAAGACCTTGCGCATGCCACCCACCATGAGTCGCTTTAGATAGAGCTCCGGCGCAACGCGCAGAAAGAGCTGCATATCAAGGGCATTATGCGTGGTCACAAACGGACGCGCCGCTGCGCCGCCGGCAATCGGCTGCATCATCGGGGTCTCTACCTCCAGATAGCCGCGCGCCTCCATGAAGCGCCGCACCAAGCTCACAATCTGCGAGCGCTTCTCAAAGGTTCGCACCGTCTCCGGATTGGCGAACATGTCCATGTACCGCTTGCGGTAGCGAATCTCCGCATCTTCAAGGCCGTGCCACTTTCCGGGCGGTGGAGCCATGCTCTTGGTGGCAATTTCAAGTGTGGAAGCCCAGATGCACGTCTCGCCCTTATTGGTGCGACCGATTGGACCTTCAGCAACTACCAGATCGCCGTAGTCGAGCATCTTGGCGAGCGCAAACTCCGCATCGGAAACATTGGCCTTACTCACGGTGACCTGCAGGTCACCCGATGAATCGCGCAGCCAGAAGAACACCAACTTGCCCAAGTCGCGATGCTGCATGACGCGGCCCGCAATGCGAACGCGGACGCGTTGGTCAACAGTCGGCGCGGTGGGGTCAGCCTTACGCGCCTGTTGCGATGCGTCAAAGGCGAGGTGAGTTGCCTCATCAAAGCGCGCTCGCGCCGCGGCGGCGGACTCCAACTCATCCACACGTCGCCCGTACGGCTCGATGCCGACGGAGCGGAGTTGCTCCAGCTTTGCGCGACGAGCGGCAACGAGTGCGCCCTCGTCCTCTGGGGTCGAAGGCTGGTTTGCGTCGGGGTTTGGCTGCATTGCGCTGGGCGTGTTAGTAGTCACGGACGCCGAATCCTAGCAGTGAAGCGCGGGACGATCGACATGGTGCACACGGATTCAGGAAGTGCGGATCGCCCGTTAGACTTCAGGTGATGCCGCGCAATCGACGAAGCATGGTTGATATTGAAGTGATCGCTCCGAATCTCAAGCGGAAGTACTCCGGCGTCACGTCAACGGTTGCGGCCCTGCTGCCAATACAGGAACGCGAACTGCGGATTGCCACTGTCGGCCCGCGC
Organism: Planctomycetota bacterium; assembly: GCA_039796075.1. Lineage (GTDB taxonomy): Bacteria > Planctomycetota > Phycisphaerae > Phycisphaerales > SM1A02 > UBA966. The sequence goes on from JBDKKN010000105.1 coordinate 26,588, forward strand.
CTCCCGCTCGACTGGCCCCAAGTCGGCGCCATGGATGTGCTTCGGAACATTCGAACTCCCATCGCGGGCAGACCGTTTCGCATCTGGCACGCGCGCCGCAATGGCGAGATGCTGGCGGGGGTGGTTCTGAAGTGGATGAGCGGCAAGAAGCTCAAACTGGTCTTCACTTCCGCTGCGCAACGCGAGCACACGCGTTGGACGCGCTCCCTGATTCGACGCATGGATGCGGTCATTGCGGTCTCGCCGGAGTCAGCTTCCTACCTCAAAGTGCCCTGCACGGTGATCTCGCACGGCGTGGACACCAGCAAGTTTCATCCATCGCCCGATCGTGTTCAGGAATGGAAGGCGGGTGGAATGCCGGGCCGCTACGGAATTGGCATCTTTGGTCGGGTGCGTGCACAAAAGGGAACCGATCGCTTTGTGGACGCCATGTGCGCGCTGCTGCCCAAGTACCCGGATTTCACCGCCGTGATTGTTGGGTCGATCAAGCCGGAGGAATTGGCTTTCGTTGCGGATCTCAAGTCGCGCGCTGCTGCTGCCGGAGTGGCATCACGGATCGTGTTTCTTGGTGAATTGCCCATGGAAGAAGTACGCGCCTGGCTGCGCCGGGTGATCGTCAACGTTTCACCACAGCGCTGGGAAGGATTTGGGCTGCTGCCACTGGAGGCCGGTGCAAGCGCCACCACCACTGTGGCCACGCGCGTTGGTGCGGCGCCGCGACTCATTGTGAACGGGGAGACAGGCTATTTGGTTGACAAGGATGACATGGCATCGCTCGAGGCGCGGCTTGACGGGCTGATGTCTGCACCAGAAGCAACCATCTCTATGGGTATCGCTGCGCACCGTCATGTTCTTGCAGGATTCTCAATCGAACGGGAATCCGCTGCCATTCGCGCGGTCTATGACGGTTTGTGGCAACAATCGCTATCCTTGCCGCCCCAACCACCATGTCACACTCCATCAAACGCATCGGCGTACTAACCGGCGGCGGCGACTGCCCCGGTCTCAACGCAGTCATTCGAGCTGTTACCAAGACTGCCATCTGGAAGCATGGCATTGAAGTCTTTGGCATTGAAGACGGATTTCAAGGTCTCATTGAAGATCGCGTTCGCCCACTGAGCGCGCGCGATGTCAGTGGAATTCTCACGCGCGGTGGCACCGTGCTTGGATCGAACAACCGCGCCAATCCACGCCGTTACTGCGTGCGTGTTGACCCGATCACTGGTCCCGTGTGGGAAAATGTCACGGACCGATGCGTGGAAACTGCCCGCCGCCATGAACTTGATGCGATCATCGTCATCGGCGGCGATGGCACCATGGCAAGCGCGGCTCCGCTGGTGGAGAGCGGCGTGAACATCATTGGCGTTCCCAAGACCATCGACAACGACATTGTTGGAACAGAGATCACCTTCGGATTCTTGACCGCCGTCAACACCGCCACCGAAGCGCTCGACAAATTGCAATCCACTGCGGACAGTCATCACCGTGTGATGGTGTGTGAAGTCATGGGCCGCAATGCTGGATGGATTGCGCTGACCTCTGGAGTTGCCAGTGGTAGTGACATCATCCTGCTTCCAGAAATTCCGTTCGACCTTG
>JBDKKN010000106.1:0-5368 GCA_039796075.1 Planctomycetota bacterium
CTCGGTGGCACGCTTCCCCTGCAAGTCATGGTGCGCGTCACCGATACGCCAGAAATCACTGTGCACTCCGTTGATTCCGGGCGAACCGGGCGCTATCGAAGTACGCGCGAACTTCTTGATCACCATGACCCCGCCGTGTGGGACGCACTTCCGCGCGCGGCGCTCGTCCTGAGCGGGCTTGTGCCACGTGACCCCAAAGCAAACTTGCGCACGCACCTGGAACGCGCGGGCGGCGGGCTGGCCATCACACTCTTCAGTGCCGTGCCACGCGGCAGCGGCCTTGGCACCAGTTCGATACTGGGAGCAACCATGCTCGCCACACTCGACCGAGTGGCGGGACGTTCCACGGATCCAGAACATGTGGCTCGCAACGCTTCGCTCCTTGAGCAGATGATCCAAACGCGCGGCGGTTGGCAGGACCAAGTGGGCGGACTCTGGGGCGGCATCAAACTGTGCACCACGCGCCCCGGCGTCCATCAGGTTCCACACGTGGCGCCCATTGCCGCTCCGCCCGCCTTCGTGCGCGCGCTGCACGAACGCGCGGTGCTCCTCTATAGCGGCCGACGACGCATGGCCCGGGACATTCTGGAAACCGTGGTGCTTCGATACCTGCGCGGCGAGCACGCCGTGATGGACGCCCGCGCGCGACTGGTGGCGGGCGCGCACGCCATGGCGGAAGAAATCGCCACCGGCGATGTGACCGCCTTCGCCCACCGCCTCGCGGAGTATCGGGAACTGAAGCGAACCGTTGACCCTGCGTCCGTTACCCCGGACATTGAGGCCAACGTTCGCCAACTTGGCGATCGGGTCGCCTCCTGGTCCATGGCTGGGGCGGGAGGGGGTGGATTCCTGCTCATTCTGTGCCGCTCCGCCTCCGCCGCCCATTCAGTCCGAAATCAGCTTGAATCAGACCCTGGGCATCCACTCGCTCGGCCGTTTGCCTTCGAACTTGACCCCGGCGGCCTGCGCATTTCGGTCTTGTGAGCACCATCGCCGCGGATTGACTGATAATGTTGGCAATGCGATCCGTTGGCAATGACTCCGCCGCCCCGCCGTCAAGTCTGACCTTCGGTACAATCCCAACCTCATCGAAGGGCCTTTCGGCTCTTGAACACACCCGTAGGACGAAAAAATGGCCAAGGCCCAAAACTGGACCCGATTCATCGTTCCCGCCACGCTCGCCGCGTTGGCGGTCGCGCCCGTTGCATTCGCAAGCGAGGCTGACCTGCAACTGCCTCCCATCGACGACAAGATCGTCTTCAGCGTGTTCGGCAAGCCGATCATGGGCGCAACGCTCATGTATGCAGGTCTTGTGGTCTCGCTGGTCGGAGCCCTGTTCGGAGTCATCCAGTACATCCAGGTGGACGCACTGCCGGTGCATCCGTCCATGCGCAATGTCTCCAACATCATCTGGGAGACCTGCAAGAGTTACCTCGCGCAGCAGGGCAAGTTCCTGGCGCTCCTGTGGTTCTTGATCGCCGGTGCCATGATCGTCTACTTCGGATTCCTGAATCCGATCGGTGGCGGACACGGAGCAGAAGGTGCTCCCGCACAAACGAGCCACGTCATGGCCGTGGGCATCGTCCTGCTCTGCTCAATCTTGGGCATTCTTGGTAGCTACAGCGTGGCATGGTTCGGTATCCGAATCAACACCCGCGCCAACAGCCGCACCGCGTTTGCAAGTCTGCGCGGCGACGCCCTGAAGACCTTGGCTATTCCGCTGCAGTCCGGCATGTCGATCGGCATGCTCTTGGTCAGCGTGGAGTTGTTCTTCATGATCGGAATCATGATGTTCATCCCGTCGGAACTGGTGGGTGCAAGCTTCATCGGCTTCGCCATCGGCGAGAGCCTTGGTGCAACCGTGCTGCGCATCTGCGGCGGCATCTTCACCAAGATCGCCGACATCGGCAGCGATCTCATGAAGATCGTCTTCAAGCTTCCTGAGGATGATCCGAAGAACCCCGGCGTTATTGCTGACTGCACTGGCGACAACGCCGGTGACTCAGTTGGTCCAACCGCTGACGGCTTTGAAACCTACGGCGTGACCGGCGTTGCATTGATCGCGTTCTTGGCCTACGCCCTCGGCGGCGGCTCAGCTGATCAGAAGACCATGTGCATGCAGCTCATCGTCTGGCTGTTCTCCATGCGCGCACTGATGATCGTCTGCAGTCTCGTCAGTTACTACATCACCGAAGCATGGTCCAAGGCATCGTTCTCCGGCAAGAAGGAGTTCGACGAGGAAGCACCGCTCACTCGCTTGGTCATCGTGACCTCCATCATCTCCATCGTCGCCACCTTCTTTGCCAGCCATGCGCTGCTCGGAACGCTGGCGTACACCGGGTCGGAACTCAAGGACCTGTGGTGGATCTTGGCTTCGATCATCAGTCTCGGCACCGCTGCCGGCGCGCTCATCCCTGAGTTCACCAAGGTGTTTACGAGCACCGGCTCGAAGCACGTGAACGAAGTGACCAACGCATCTGCACAAGGCGGCGCCAGCCTCAACATCCTGTCCGGATTCGTTGCCGGTAATTTCAGTGCTTTCTGGACAGGTCTCCTGATCCTGGTGCTGATGGCTGCTGGCTGGAAACTCAGTGGCAATGATGACCTGACCCGGCTCATGCCGGATGCGTACCGCGACTTTGCTGCACCGATCTTTGCGTTCGGTCTGATTGCATTCGGCTTCTTGGGCATGGGCCCAGTGACGATTGCCGTCGACAGTTTCGGACCAGTGACTGACAACGCACAGAGCGTGTTTGAACTGAGCCGCATTGAAGCAGTCCCCAACATCAAGGAAGAGCTGAAGCGCGATTACGGCATCCATGCCGATTTCGAGCACGCCAAGCACCTTCTTGAGAAGGGCGACGGCGCAGGCAACACCTTCAAGGCAACTGCAAAGCCAGTGCTCATCGGTACCGCCGTCGTTGGCGCAACCACGATGATCTTCGGCATCATCCTTGCCCTCAGCAAGAACAAGATGATCGTGCCAGAAGGCAAGAACATCGAGAGCATCCTGAGCATCGTGCGACCAGAAATCCTGCTCGGCCTCCTCATGGGCGGCGCAGTGGTGTATTGGTTCACAGGCGCATCGACGCAGGCGGTTGTTACGGGCGCATACAGCGCGGTGGTCTTCATCAAGAAGAACATCAACCTTGACAAGGCAGAGGCGAGCATCCAGGACAGTAAGGAAGTTGTGAAGATCTGCACCATCTACGCGCAGCGTGGCATGTGGTACATCTTCTTGGCGGTCTTCTGCCTCTCGCTTGGTCTGCCGTTCTTCAGCCCGGTGTTCTTCATCGGTTACCTGATCGGCATCGCGTTCTTCGGCCTGTTCCAGGCAATCTTCATGGCGAACGCCGGTGGAGCATGGGACAACGCCAAGAAGATCGTTGAAGTGGACATGCGCGCCAAGGGCACTGAGTTGCACGCGGCGACCGTGGTCGGCGACACCGTCGGAGATCCCTTCAAGGACACCTCCTCGGTCAGCCTTAACCCGGTGATCAAGTTCACCACCCTCTTCGGACTCCTGTCTGTTGAGATCGTGCTGACCATCCAGAACGAGGCACTCAAGATGTGGATCGGCCTCGCCCTGTTCACCGCTGCCCTGTACTTCATCTGGGCAAGTTTCTACAAGATGCGCATCCCGGTCGACCAGGCCGACTGACGACGCAACGGAACCTGAACACAACCACGCGGCCCGCTCTTCGGAGCGGGCCGCTTTCATTCCTGCCTATACTCGCACACCTCCAGCATGCTTATCAAACTCGCTATCGCCGTCGTTGCCGCAGCTGCCATCACTGGTGGCGTGGACGCGCCGGTCGTTCAAGACGCAGGCACACTGCGCGAATGGGGCACGCGGCTCGTGGAGTTTGGCCCGATCGCGGTCTTCGTAACGTTTGTGATCTCGGGCATCGGCCTGCATCTCAGCGAAGACTTCATCCTGGTGCCGGCAGGAATCTTTGCGTATCAACAGTGGGCTGAAACTGGTTCATGGAATTGGTTCATCCAAGCCGCGTTCGCCGCATGGCTGGGCATCGTCATCGGTGATGCCGGATGGATCTGGATCTGTCGCCACTTTGGTGGCAAGCTGTTGGCCTGGCGCGCATTCCGAAAGCTGATCGGGCCGCGAACACTTCTTGAAGTGAAGTATGAGATGGATCGCCGCGGCGCATGGGCGCTGCTGATCGCACGCTTTATTCCTGGCGCACGAACGCCGATGGTGACCATGAGCGGCGTCATGCAACTTTCGTGGTGGAAGATCTTGGCCGTGGAAGCAGCGGGTGTGCTGATCACCGCCCCACTGCAAATGGGTATCGGCGTTGGGGTAGCCCATATTGGCAGCCAGTTTGAAAGCGCCGCGCATCGTTGGATTCTCTACATCGGTGCCACGCTCGCCGTGGTGGGGCTGATGGGCCTGGCGCACATCATCATCTCGCGCCGACGCGGGAAGCATCGCGCGCCGCGCGCGCCCATGCAGTGGCTTGCTGGATTTGCGCAACGGGCAGCACAAAAGACCATCGTCACCGTCAAACGTGCCGGCGCGCTCACTTCAAGAAATTGAATGTAACGCGTGCCAACGGACAATCTGGGTGGTTGGTGGTGATGGTCACCACGAGTTGCTCCGGCTTGCCATCGGCACCCAGTGTCACTCCGGGATGAACACGCCCCGCAGGAGAATTGGCGAACTGCATCGCCTCATACGTACTGAGCGCCACCTTCCCAACGGCGGCTGGCATGACCTCAAACGAGCCAATCGGTGGATCAACGGCCATCACGGTGACACTGCTGTGGTCGCCCGAAAACACTTCCACATCAATGGCGAAGTCACGATCGCTCTCATGAACGTCCACCACATCGGGCGAGGCAACCACGCCACGCGTGAATGCAAAGTCCACACGAACCGAACCGGCGAATCCTGCCTTGTATGCAAACTCAACGGCTGTTGATCGTGACCCGTGACCAGAAGGATGAATGGTCAATTCCACATCACGTTCCGCGCCCGGCCCCAGGGTGCGGTCGCCGATCAGTTTCGCGGTGAGACACGCGCAATTGGGTGAGTACGCAAGAATTTCCACTGGCTCGGCGGACTGATTGCGAATCTTGGCGGTGCGCTTGAAATCATTACCGCACGGCTTCACGTCACCAAAGTCGACCTTGCCGCCGACCGTCTGAATAGGTAGCGAAGCGAGGTACCCGCGGCCCGCCGGCGGAAGTAATTGCGGCTCGGGGTGGGGGCGGTAGTACAGCCCAAAGATCACCGCCATTCCCAGCGTAATCACACCGATGGCAACTACCACACGGACCACACGAATTGGCTTCCTTGCGGAGCGATCGCCACTTGTCGGGCGCGTTACTTTCTGTCCTGGGCGTT
>JBDKKN010000107.1:0-9114 GCA_039796075.1 Planctomycetota bacterium
GGTCGGCACCGGTCACCAATCCATCATTGTCCAGGTCGCTGCGACTGATCGCCTGCGCCCAATCGCCAAGCAATATCCCCAGATCGGCGCCCGCAACAAATCCATCGAGATTGATATCGCCGGGGCATGTTGGTGGCGGTGGCGTTTCGCCAGCAATCTCAATCACCGCCAAATGCAGGTAGGTTCCGCCGGAATCCGGCATATCGTTCCAAGTGCCTTGGGTGCCGAGCATCTCCGCAACGTCCTCGCCGGAACCTGCATTGTTGGGCTCGCCGCTGTTCCAGTTGCTGTAATTCGCGGGCGTTCCGTCCGGCCACGCAAAGGTGCCTTCACTGGCAATGTCGTTGAAGCCAATCCAGAGGCGTTGCGAAGTACCGCCGTAACTTCCAAAGTTCTGTTGGATAAAGTCATTCTCCGCTTGGTCTGCAATGGATGCCAGATGCCCACCGAACATCTGCGCCGTTGCTTCTGCCGCTGCCCACGATGCAACATTGAGGCCGATGTAGCGATTGCCATTCACTGGGTTATTCACATCCACAAGTGGAACCACTGCGCCCACCGTGAATGAACCTGAACCGAAACCCGTGGCGGCGTATGCACCGATGCGAATGGTGTAGGTGGCCCCTGCAGTTGCCCCAAACTGCAGTTTGCTCTGCAGGCTGCAACTGTCATCATTGCAGGCGAGGGTTGAGTTAAGCGTCGGGCAGCCGCACCCTGGATACGCAGCCATCTTGGTGTCGAGCGTTGTCCCATTGCACAGCGCCACCTCAATCAGCCCAGTGGCGGGCGCCGTCCAGCAGAACCACACGTCGTTAAAGATCTGCGGCACACTGAAGAACAAGCACGCTGCGTCTTGATTACCGTCCGTGGTTGCGCCAACAGTGCTGAACTGAAATATTCCGTAGCCAGCGATCGGCGTCGGCGCTGCACACGCATTGTTCTGCGCGTTGGCGGTGGCGCACATCAAAAACCCGGATGCTGCAATTGCGAGATTGTGGAGGACAACCCGGTTCACCTGGATCTTGGTCATGATGTGCGCTCCTTCATTTGGTCCCACGAACGGCCGGCGGCAGATGCCGCGGCTCGCTACAAGTTTGCCACAGACCATCGCTCACTCAACGTCAATTGCCCGAAGATTTGCGGGGATCGTTCCCGGTACCCGCCTCAGAGCCGTAGATCGCCCCTCGGCGGTACGATTTTTGTTGCCAAAGGGCACACCTCCATGAACAACATGACCCGTTCTGTCTGGCGTCCGGTCCGTTTCGCACTTCTTGTGGCTGGCATGGTTGGCACCATCCAAGTGACGGCGGTGAACGCAACCGCCGCGCTTTCCGTCATGCAATCTCCGCCGACAACTGCGGCGGCTGAAAAACCACGCTTGGCAATTCGCGCTATCGCGGCAACACCCGCCGTCACCGCGCAGGCCAAAGCCGACGGCACCGACAACGCGCTCATGCAGATCGAGCAGGGCGCTGACGTGCAACTGCTCAGCGCCATTGAAGCAACGCGTCGATTTGAGATCGTCGCGCGCGCTGATCTCCCCAGCATCATCAAGGAACAAGACCTCACGCAGAGTGGCAATGTCAATGTCCTTGATCCACAGGCCGCGCGCGCATTCCAACTTGCCGGCGCGCGTTACGTGGCAACTCTCACTATCAGTAACTATCAAGAAGTAGTGGAGCGAACCGACCTCCTCAACCAGTTTGGAACATCAAAGGCTGAACGTCGCACCATCAATCTGCAAGCCGTGTTGAAGATCTTTGACAGCACCACTGGATCACTGTTTCGTTCCACGCAGGTGACACTCACTGAGAGTGCAGTCAACGAGATTCTTCCCGGTGTGGAGCAGAAGGGTGTCAAGACCAATGTGGTGCTCGGCGCAGTTGCCAAGAAATTGGCATCCGAGGTAGCCAATGCCATCGCCGATTCACTGGCCCCCGCGCGCATCATCGGCTACACGCTTGGTCAAATCACTTTCAATCGCAGCGCAGAAAGCGGCGTTGCTATTGGGCAGATTTATGAGGTGTTTGTGCCCGGAAGTGCCATGATCGACCCAGACACCAACGAACAACTTGGTGCGGAGGAAGTGCATGTCGGATGGGCCCGAGTCACGGACGCCAGCGCGCGTTTCTCCACAGCGCAGGCAATCGAAGATCGCGGCATCGACCGCGGTGCGCTGTTGCGTTTACGAACTCAAGGTCTCCCTGCTGGAGTTGACCCGAACGCCAAGGCCAATGGATCGGCAGCAACCGCGCCCGGTGCGATGCCAAGCAGCGCGCCTGGGGCGACACCAAGTACCGTGCCTGGAGCAACTCCTGCTACTGCACCCGCGGCCCCTGCGTCCGCTGCACCCGCGGCCACCGCGCCCGTTGCATCGGCGCCCATCCGCATGGCAATTTTTGTCAAGCAGCGCCCCGTATCGGTTGCTCCTGAGAAGGTCTCGGTCTTTGAAGACCTCGTCTCTGCTGATGCCACCGGGCCGGGCGTGCAGATCATTCGCCGCGAAGACTTAGTGAACGCCGTCAATCGCATCGCGCCTGCAGGACCAAATGCGGGGACCGACCTGCTCGGTTCCGAGGCCGTCGATCGCATCCTCTCCAATCAAACATCAGCCGTGCAATTGGCGGCGCAGATGCAAGCCGATGTCATTCTCACCGCATCAATCACCGCGCTGCAACGCTTTAAGCGTCACCTGGATGACCCAACCACCGGCACCCACACGGATGTCGATCAATGGACGCTGGTCACTACCTATGGCCTCATTGACGGCGTCACCGGCGCAAGCCTCGCGGCGGGCACGGTCCAATCCGACTACGCCAAGCGCGACACCCCTGAGCTCAAGGTCGAAGTTGATGCCATTGACGTGCTGCTTCGTGATGCCGCCAGCCGCATCGGTGCCGCGGTACGCGCCACGGTAGCGGACACGCGCACGCGCTTGGCAGCAACTCCGGCAGCGGACGTCATGGTGAAGTTCAGCGCCGTGCTTGCGGATCTCAGCATCCCGGATGTGCGCACCAACGAGGCCGGCGAATACGTGGTCGGCGCCAACAACTACAACTTGCAACCAATGAATGTCATGGTGAAGGTTGACGGCGTAGCAATGGGCGCGGCGCCTGGCGCTTTCCCGCTGCGCCCCGGTCTACACCGCGCGCGGTTCGAGCGCCCCGGCCTTGAGCCCATGGAGATGATGGTGAACGCCCGCGAAGGACTGGAAATTTCCGTGCCGTTGCAGTTCACGCCGGAAGGCCGCGCTAACTGGCAGCGCGATGCCGTGTTCTTCAATGACCTGAAGAACGGTGCGGTCATGCGCGATGCCGAACTCATCAAAGTACGCGCTGTTGCGGACTTCCTCCGGCAGAGCAACATTCGGCTCGACACCACCAATGTGCAGAACCTCAATCTCGGCGGCCAGTCGATCTGGTGGCAACTCCTGCAGTGATCGGACAGTGCATGCGAACGGGGTTCCGTGAACTCACTCCCATCGCGTTGCGCGCCGCTACCACCGCGGCGGCAGCGGTTCGCGTTATGGCGGGAGCAGTTCGCTTCATGGCGGTATCGCTGGCGGTTGTGCTTACCACTGGCTGTCAACGCGAACTCCGCAAGTCGGTCGCCGCCATCGACGCCGCGTACACCTCCGGTGACTACCCAGCCGCCGCAAAGCTCGCCGAAGCAGCGGTCAAGCAGAACAACAATGACCAACAAGACCGTCTCCTGTGGTGGCTCGAAGCAGGGCGCACGCAACAAGCGGCCGGCGCCATCGATATTTCCAGCGGTTGGTACGACCGCGCCTTTGTCGAAGTGAGCCCGTACCTTGATTCCAAGGCCGAAGCCACCATCAGCGAGGCGCTCGCCACCACTGCGGTGAATCAAACCATTCGCATCTATAGGGCAACTCCACCGGAGCGCATCATGTTGTGCGCATTGCAGGGAGCCAACTTCTTAGTGCAGTGTGACCTGGCACGCGCTCGCATTGAGTTCAATCGCGCTGCCGATTTTCAGCAAGATGCCGTGGCGCGCTTTGAGAAAGAAGTCAACAACGCACAGACAGCAGCTAACAATGAATGGTCCAAGAAAGGCTGGAACACGCAGCTTGCTACATCGGCAACGGCAAGTATTCGCAAAGAGCAAGGGCGAGATGCTTCCACCCTCGGCTTTGCATCTTTCGCGAATCCATTTGTCAGTTACCTGCGATCCGTATTTCTGATTTCAACAAGTAGCGAAATGGGCGACCGCCAAAACGCCCGCGCGGATTTGCGATCCGTGCAGGAAATGCTTCCAGGCCTGAGTGTTGCCAGCGAAGACATCGCACTGATTGATTCCGGCACCACGCACGGCAGCGCCGCGTTCACGTGGGTGTTCTTTCTCACCGGACTCGCGCCTGATTACAAGGAGTTTCGCTTAGACATTCCTATTCCGGTCGGCAATGTGAATTATGTTTCCGCCGCATTTCCCATCCTGCGCAAGCGCCCGTCATTTACGCCAGTCATTGCAGTTGCTGGCGCGGGCGGGGCGCGTTCGGAGACCATTGCAAATATCGATGCCATGGTCGAGGCAGATTTCGATTCACGCTTGCCGCTCATCGTGACGCAGGAGATCATCAGTTCCGCCGCCAAGGCCGCCGCTACGTGGGCCGCCAGTCAGGCCGCGTACAACAGTTCGAGCAACAGCACCGCGGGCATTTTGGTGCAGATTGCTGGAATCGTCTACCAAGCGGCATCGACTGCAGCAGACCTACGTTGTTGGTCAACCATGCCAAAGCAGATCGCGTTGCTGCGTGTACCCACGCCGGCGTCGGGCCGATTGGACCTTGTGCGCGAAGACGGCAGCGCGTTGTGCACCCTTCACGTCGAGCCCGGCGCGCCGAACATTGCGCTTGTCACACTGCCTTCAATGTCTGCCAAAAGTCCCAGCATCATGCTGTACCGTGGTGGCACTGTGCACGGTCCGCGCGCGCCGGTACTTGAGCCTGACGCTGAATCCACCATGGGTCCACCCGCCCCCACTCTCGCTGAAGCATCACCAACGCTCGTAACCGCCCCCGTCCCAATCGCCGCGCTGATTGATCAATGACTCGGAACACACCAATGATTCAAACCACGAACGTCACCACCAATGATCCCTGCGCTCTTCGCGCGCTCCGCGTCACTCCTGCCGTAACATTCATCACCGCCGCGCTCCTCGCCGTCGGTTGCGGTTCGGTGAACACCACCTATACGCGCACTACACCTGCAGATTCAGCGGTTTCGGCACAGACACGCGTCAACGATCTCTTCCAGGAGTTCTTCCTGACCGCCAAAGAAGTGCGCATGAATCGCACCAAGGGCGGACCAATGGAAGTGCAGATTGATGTTGAGAACAACGGATTTGCCTACAAGACATTCTCATATCGATTTGATTGGGTTGACACCGCTGGCAATGTCATCGCTTCGCAGTTGAGCGTCTGGAAGGTCAGCAATGTTCCATCGGGCGGATCAACAGTGATTCGCGCCGTTGCCCCATCGGACGATGCCACTGATTTCCGTCTGCAACTCCGCCAGTCTGAGTCATAACGCACTCGGCGCTTGCTCCGCGCCGACGCATCGACCATCAATCACTCGTCATGTCACTTTGCTCACAACGTACGATCCATACCACCATGCGCACCCGCTCCATCATCGTCCTGCTTCCCATCGCACTCCTTGCGCCCATCGCATGCGAACGCGCGCGCTATGTGGACACCGGCAGCCCGGAAGGCATCATTACGGTTGGAAATGTGGACATGCAAGACATCTTGAAGGCTTCAAGTGGAATGCTGGAATCGCTTGCGGAAACCGGCGTCCTGAAGACCGCCAAGAACAAGCCGGCGCAGTTGGTGATGGGTGAGATCGTGAATGACACCAGTTCGCGGTTCGATGTTGGCGAGATGACCTACCGCATGCGCGAGCAATTGGTCAACACCGGGCAGGCGGCCGTGGTGACCACTTTCGGCAACACCCCAGAAGACAAGCAGGCGCAAGAAGTGCTCCGTCGTGAGAAATTCCTCAAGGGCGAAACCGCGGAACCGCTGCCGGATCCGGATTTCTCGCTCACCGGGAAGATCACCCAAGTCAAGCGCAGCGCCGGCGATACCAAGCAGGTCACTTACACCTTCCGCCTGACCCTCACCAACCTTCGTTCCGGCCTTGAGGTCTGGACCAAGACGGTGGACATGACCAAACTTGGCAACAAGAACGCCGTCGGCTTCTAAGCGGCCGGATTCTCTGTATTCTTGCGCCGTCGACCGACCGCGTGGTCGTCGATTTCCGGTGGGGGTATTTGCCATCACATTTTCATACAAAGGGTAATCATTTATGGATCTGCGACTTCTCACAGCACTTTCGTGCTCGTTCGTTATTGCGTCAACCGCACTCGGCAACATCGATATCGTCACGGAAACCAACAACGCTTCCAAGAAGAAGCTTCAGGCTGCCGTGATTGAAGAGTGCGAAGAAGTGGTTGATTCAGTGGTCTTCACCAAGGTCGGCACCGCTTGGGTGGTCGACGAGTGCGAGTCCGCCAAGACGGAAGATGCCATGATCGAAGAAGCGCCCATGAAGGCCGAACTCGAGATGTGGTCCATGATCACCGTCGATTGCAACGGCAACGGCGTAGCCGATTCGGTGGACATCATTGGCGGCGCCATGGACTGGGACGTCGACGGCACGCCCGATGCATGTGAGTACGCCGCTGGCGATCTCAATCTGAATGGCGTCATCAATGGTCAAGACATGAGCATCCTCCTCGGCTGGTGGGGCATTTCCAACCCACTGGTTGGCGATCTCAACGGCGATAGCCACGTTGACGGTATTGACATGGGCATGATGCTTGGCCGTTACGGCGCAGTCGTCTACTGATCTGCCTATCGACCTCAGCCGGTTTGCCTAAATTTCTGCATGATTTCCCACACGGGGCGCCCGCAAGTGCGCCCCGTGTGTGTTTGTTTGGCCCGCCCGTGATCGCCATGTACCCATGTCCGGATATAGTCCCGTGATGCGGGCCACTTTCCTGCCTTTCTGCCGTCCATCCATCACCGAAGAGGACATTGCCGCCGTTGCGGATGTGCTCCGTAGTGGCTGGATCACCACTGGTCCCAAAGTCGCCGAACTGGAAGACATGGTTGCCGCGCGCACTGGCGCAAAGCATGCCATTGCCGCAACAAGCGGCACTGCGCTCATGCACATGGCGCTGCAAGCCATGGGCATCGGTCCGGGCGATGAAGTAGTGGGCGCATCCATGACTTGGGTCTCCACGCCCAACATGGTTGAACTGCGCGGCGCGCGCAATGTCTTCGTTGATGTTGACCGCGACACGCTGCTCGCCTCCGCCGAAGCGATCGACGCAGCCATCACCCCCCGCACCAAGCTGGTGATTCCGGTGCACTATGCGGGCGCCCCCGTTGATATTGACGCCATCCGCGCCGTGTGCACGCGCCGCGGCGTTCCAATCTTGGAAGACGCTGCGCACGCCATCGGTACGCAGTACAAGGGCAGAGAAGTTGGCAGCGGTGAAACCGCGATCTTCTCATTGCACCCTATCAAGAACATCACCTCCGGCGAGGGCGGCATCTTGACCACCAACGACGATGCCCTGGCCAACAAAGTGCGCAGCCTGCGCTTCCACGGACTGGCCGTTGACGCGCATGACCGCAAGCAGCAGGGACGTTCGCCGCAAGCCGAAGTGCAAGAGCCTGGCTACAAGCAGAACATGGCGGATATGAACGCGGTTCTTGCAGTACGCCAGCTGCCACGCCTGGACGCCATCATTGAGCGTCGCGATGAAATCGCCGCGATTTACCGCGCTGGCCTTGCTGATGTTGACGGCATCCTGCCGCTTGCGGACCCCACCTGGTCGCATCGACACGCTCGCCATCTCTTTGTAGTGCGTGTTGATGAGCGTGCGTGCGGCATGGACCGAAACGCGTTCATGGAAGGCCTGAAGGCGCGCAACATTGGCACTGGCATTCACTTCCTCGCTTCGCACACGCATCGTTGGTACCGCGAGCATCGTCCTGAGTGGATGGGACAACTCCCCGCCACTGAGTGGAACTCCGCGCGCATCTGCACCATTCCATGTTTTCCCGATATGACCGACGCTGATGCGCACGGTGTGTTGGAAGCAATCAAGGAAGTAGTAGCCAGCGCCCGGACCACGGTTGCAGGAGGCATCCGATGAGCGACCGTTCCTCCGTCAGCGTGATCATTCCCGTCTACAACGAGAAGGACAACCTTCCGGAACTACTCGCGCGCACTCTTGCGGCGTGTCGCGCACTTGGTCGTCCGTGGGAACTCATCTTGGTTGACGACGGCAGCCGCGACGGATCCACCGAGCTGCTTGCCGATGCAGCCCGAGCGCATCCCGGCGAAATCAAGTCGCTATTACTCAACCGCAACTACGGTCAACACAACGCCATTCTGTGCGGCTTCGCTGCCGCGCAGGGCGACATCATGGTGACGCTCGATGCGGACTTGCAGAATCCGCCCGAAGAAATCGGCGCCCTGTGCGCCAAGATGGACGAGGGCTACGACATCGTTGGCTCCGTTCGTCAAGATCGCCAAGACGCACTCTTCCGCAAGGTATTTAGTGGCGTTGTCAATCTGATGGTGCGCCGCACCACCGGCGTGAAATTGCACGATTACGGCTGCATGTTGCGCGCGTACCGGCGCCGCGTGGTGGAAGCGATGCTTCTCTGTCGCGAGCGGCACACGTTCATTCCCGTGCTTGCCAATCTATTTGCCAAGCGTGTGACGGAAATTCCAGTAGCGCACGCCGAGCGTTCGCGCGGCACCAGTAAGTACTCGGTGCTCAAGCTCATCAACCTGCAGTTTGACTTGCTCACCTGCATGACCGCCGCGCCGTTGCGCTTGGTCACTTGGGTGGGCGTCGCTATCTCCGCACTCTCCGTTGGATTCGGTGCATTGCTCCTGGTGCTGCGCTTGATCTACGGTCCAGAGTGGGCCGCCGCTGGCGTGTTCACGCTGTTTGCAGTTCTGTTCTTCTTCATCGGCGCGCAGTTCATCGCGTTCGGTCTGATGGGCGAGTACATCGGTCGCATTCATGCCGATGTGCGCGAACGCCCCCGTTACATTCTGGATCGCG
>JBDKKN010000108.1:0-3341 GCA_039796075.1 Planctomycetota bacterium
TCAATCTCGCCTGCGATACGCCCGGCGTTCCAGATTCACAGCGCGTCACCAAGCACGGCGATGGCGCTGCAGTGATGATTCAAGACAGCAGCATGATCAGCGATTACACGCTGGTGCAAGAGATTTGCGCCGTTGCAAAGAAGCACCGCATTCCGCACCAACGCGCCATCCTGCCGCGCGGCGGTCAAGACGGCGCTGCCATTCAACGCTCTGGTCGCGGCGCACGTTGCGTCGCACTCGGCGCCGGTACGCGCTACATCCACACCAGTACGGAAATGCTGGACAAGGCCGACCTTGAAGCCGTCATCGATCTGCTTGCGGCGTGGCTCCCAACTATTGCTTGAGTTGCTGCGCGCTACCTGACTCTCAGTGACTCATGCGTCCATGGACGCCGAGCACTGTGCGCGCGATCGCCTCGGCTGCATCCAGTTGCGGTCGTGCCCGCAGCGCGGATTCCATCTCGTCGCGCAGGCGACCGTCCGCCATGAGCGTGGCGAGCGGTTCGCCAATCGACTGCATGTTGGCGGCCACATCCAGGCGGTCATAGGCCAACACCGCGGCGCCCGCGCGCACCAACGGCTTCGCGTTCGCTTCCTGATGAAGGTCGCGGTGATACGGATACGGAACGAACACAGTTGGAACATGGTTCGCCTCCGCTTCTGCCACGCTATTGGCACCCGCGCGGCTCAATGCCAATTCCGCAGCGCCCCACGCCAGACCCATGTCATTCAGGAACGGAAGCACCAACGCCTTCACGCCCGCGCGCGCATAGGCGGCATCCAATTCCGCGGCCGACGGGGATCCCTTGGAACCTGCCAAGTGCAGCACCTGCCAGTGTGCCAGCAATTCCCGATGCTGCAACGCAAACGCCACCATGAATGAATTCAGACTGGAAGCGCCCTGCGAAGCACCGGTGACAAACAAGCACGGCCGCACCGGATCGAGCCCCAACTGCCCCCGGCATTCCGCACGTCCCGCCGGCGCAATGGCTGACCGCCGCAGCGGCATTCCCACAATGGCCTCGGCAAATTTGGGAACGTCCGGCGTCTCGCACGCGCTCACCACGCGCTGCGCGCGACGCGCGACGACACGGTTTGCTCGTCCCGGCGTGGCATCCAGATTCACAAGCGTGATCGGAATCCGCAGCGAACGCGCCGCGGCCGTCACCGGCGCGGTCACAAATCCCCCCAGACTCACCACATGTTCCACTCCCTCATCGCGCAAGATGCGCTTGGCGACGGAAAGCCCTTGTAGGTAGGCACGCGCAAATCGCCACAACCCACGGGGATTCAATGCCAAACCCTCCGCTGGAACTGGGCGAAAATCCACCCCCGCGTCACCAAGCATGTGCGCGTCAATGGCGCGCGTGGAGCACAGGAAGAGTGGGCGCACTCCGGGCGCCACATCACGCATGCGCTCGGCAATGGCCAAGCCCGGACTGAGATGCCCGCCAGAACCTCCGCCCGCAAAGACCACGGTCCGCCGCGTGCTGGTCACGCCATCCCCGCGGCATTCGCTTTCGTCGTCGCGCCGGCGCGTTCGGTAAACGGAGCGGCTTCGCCTTCACCAGGCACCGGCACGCCCAACTCACGGCGGCGACGATCAGCAGCGCGCTCCATCGCCACCAAGAGCCCCAGCGACAGGCAGGTGAGAATCCACCCCGTGCCGCCGCGCGACATCAGTGGTAGCGCGATCCCCTTGGTTGGAGCCAAACCAGTCACCACGCACACATTGATCAGCGCCTGCAGCCCAACGGTCAGAACGATGCCAAAGCCAAGCAGCTGCGAGAAGTTTGAAAGGAGCGGTGTCTCCACCGCAGAGGCAGCGGCGCTGGGAGCGGCAGGGGCGCCGGGAGCAGCAGCAGCGCCAGTATTCGCCGAACCCCCCGCGTCACCCGACCGCATCACGCCGCGCGCGGTTGCAGTCACAATCGCCACGCCGCAGGCAATGAGTAGGAGATACAACGCAATCACCACCACCGAACCCGTCAGGCCCAATTCCTCGGCCACGATCGAATAGATGAAGTCGGTGGTGGCCTCCGGGAGATAGCCAAACTTGAGTTCACTGTTGCCCAGTCCCCGCCCGGCCAGGCCGCCGCCGGAAATGGCTTCCATGGACTGAATGATGTGATAGCCGATGCCCTGCGGATCTTTGTAGGGATTGAGAAAGGCTGCAATGCGGTTGACGCGGTACGGGCTGGTGACGATGAGCGCCACAAATGCCAACAACCCCACCGGAGCCAGTGCCGCCACAAATGCCCATCGCGTGCCGGCCGCCAAGAGCAGCGCCACGGAGACCACTTCAATCAGGACGGCGGTGCCTAAGTCCTCCAGCGCAATGAGTCCGCAGAGAACACTGACCGCGCCGAGCGGTACCGCAAAGCCCCACTTAAAAGTCCGTAGGCGCGCGCGCTGCCGCACGGCGTACCAAGCCACAATGATCGGAACGCCCCACTTGGCGATCTCACTCGGCTGCAGGCCGATGGGACCAATACTGATCCACCGCCGGGCACCGTTCACTTCGCGGCCGATTCCCGGAACGTGCACCAAGGCCAGGCTGATGAAGATCGCTGCCGCCACCCAGGTGACGGGTGTGGTCCACCAGCGGGCGCCGGTGGCACCCAACCGATCGACTGGCACCAACGAGCCCACGATCAGCGCAACGAACGCCCCCACCGCGAACCAGGTGTGCTTGCCAAGGAATATGCCGTCAGTGGTGGTGGGATGCGCCCCCGACAAACTCAGGCTCGCTGAATTGACCATGACCGTAGCCACAATCAGGAGACCGAGGACGGCGAGAATGAGTCCGTGGCTGGAGCGCAACATATGTACAGCATCGGCCATTCGCCCCGCCCCGGATGCAAAAAGAACATCGCCGTCCTTTCGGACGGCGACGTTTCGTTACCCAATTTGGGAGCCCCTTCCAGGGCTGTGAATCAGATCACTTGCATCAGGCGCGACGGCGACGCGCAGCGAAGCCAGCGAGACCGAGCAGAGCGAGAGCACCTGGAGCTGGGACGTTGAACGCACCGGAGCTCTGGGACTGTGAAACTGCGCCCGAAACGCCATCCTTGATGGAAGTGAACGCACTGAAGTTGATGACGGCGTTGTTGCCGGCAACAACGAAGTGTGCAACCCAGATGCCGCGGGTGGCAGCAGCGCCGCCGGAGAGATCTTGGCGGTTAACCAGACCCAGGAGACTCTCGGTGACGTTGTCAACGGAGGTTGGGTCGCCGGTGTACCAACCAGCCAGGTTTGGAATGGTGGTGGCGGCCGGTGAAGCCGGGGTTGCGTTCCAGCTGCTGCCGGTGAAGTTCGGATCGCCGTTGGTGTTGGCTGAGG
>JBDKKN010000109.1:0-4651 GCA_039796075.1 Planctomycetota bacterium
ACAACCTGATGAATCTCACGCAGCGCACTTCGTTGTTTGCGATCATCTCGCTGGGTGCCGGACTGGTGATTATCACCGGTGGAATCGATCTATCGATTGGATCGGTCGTGTGTCTTGCTGGGATCACAACGCCGTGGCTATTGGTAGAGCACGGATGGTCGCCGTGGGTGGTGATTCCAGTAGTACTAATCGGTAGCGCCTTGATTGGACTCTTTCACGGCGTACTGATCACGCGCCTGCGCCTGCAGCCATTCTTAGTAACACTGTGTGGCTTGCTCCTCTATCGCGGCGTTGCGCGATGGATGACCAGCGACCAATCCCAGGGGTTTCAGGGCGAATTTGCAGAAGTCCGGTCCATCGCCCTCGCCAAATTTCCCATTCCGGGGCTAGAAACCTACCAACTGCCCGCCACGGTCATACCGCTCATTGTTCTCAGTGTGGCCATCGCGGTGTTTCTTCATCGCACCGTGTGGGGGCGTTGGCTACTCGCTACTGGTCGCAACGAAAGCGCGGCACGCTATTCGGGCGTTCCCACCGCATGGCTCATCACCATGGCATACGTGGCCTGCAGCCTGCTAGCCGGAATGGGCGGCATGTTGTTTATCTTTGACATCGGCAGCGCACAGCCTTCAGACTTCGGAAACTTCTATGAGCTGTATGCGATTGCCGCCGCTGTTCTAGGCGGATGTAGTTTGCGCGGAGGTGAGGCAAGTGTGTTTGGCATTGTTGTTGGAGCGGCAACCCTCCAAGTGTTGCGCACGGCCATCATCTTGCTGGGCCTCAGTTCACAGCTTGAGTTTGCTGTGATCGGTGCGGTACTTCTGATTGGCGTGACGACTGACGAACTCATCCGGCGATACTCAGTTCGCCGTTCTGAACGAAAGATTGCGTGATCAACACTATGAATGACACACTTAGCACCTTTGCACCAATCGCTCCATTTGCCGCCTCGCTCACCATGGCAGCCTGCATGTTTGCATTCGTAACACCGGGATGCACGGGCGGTCCCGCCCCGGGCTCCATCACAAGTCAAGATTGGGGAACTGTCGATGGAAAGCCGGTACATTTATGGACCCTGACAAACTCCACCGGGATGGCGGCGGATGTCACGGACTATGGCACCATTGTTGTTGCTCTCAAGGTGCCGGACCGTCAAGGAAAGTTCATTGACGTGGTGCTTGGTCGCCCCAGTGCCGCCGATTACGTGGCGCGTACCCAGTACTTCGGGTGCACTGCTGGTCGGTGTGCCAATCGCATCGCTGGTGGCAAGTTCAGTATTGATGGAAGCCCGTATGTGCTGGCCACCAACAACGGACCCAATCACCTGCATGGTGGAACCAAGGGGTTCGACAAAGTGGTGTGGTCTGGAAGTGCCGCCATGACACCCGATGGACCATCGATCACCTTCAAGTACCGCAGCAAGGACGGCGAAGAGGGATACCCAGGAAATGTTGATGCAACGGTCATTTACACGCTGACGAACGCCAACGAATTGCGAGTGCGCATGTCTGCAACCACAGACAAACCAACCGTCGTCAACCTCGCACATCACACGTACTGGAACCTGAATGGGCAGGGATCTGGCTCGATACTTGAACATGAACTCATGATCAACGCTGACCGCTATACACCGGTCGACGCGACACTGATCACCACAGGCGATATCAAACCGGTCGCCGGCACGCCGCTTGATTTCCGTTCCGCGAAAGCAGTGGGCAAAGACTTCGCCCAGCTTCCTGCCACCAAGGATGACCCCGGCGGCTACGACCACAACTTTGTCGTCAACGGCGCAGCGGGAACACTCCGAACCTGCGCGGTGTTACAAAGCCCGAAGTCCGGAATCACCATGACCGTGGCCAGTGATCAACCAGGAATTCAGTTCTACTCTGGCAACTTTCTAGACGGCATTCCCGGCAAGAACGGGACGACGTACGGCAAGAATGATGCCTTGTGCTTGGAAACTCAAGCATTCCCAGACAGCATCAATAAGCAAGGCAAGCAAGGTTGGCCAGACGTGGTACTGCGCCCTGGTCAGGTCTACCAACACACCATGGTGCATTCCTTCACCGCCAAGTGACGATTACTGCCATACGCCCTTTACAGGCGTTCCCAGGAATTCCGGAAGGCGACTGGCATCCATCGGGATGTTCCCTGACATAGCGGCCATGTCTTGCCCATCTTCTGCGAGCGTGAATCGCAGAAACTCACGGATCCCGTCTGGGATGTGTTGCGCATCCGTGGCAACAAAGACCAGATTGAGTGGGCGCGCAAGTGGATAGGTGCCATCACAAATCGCGGCGACGGTTGGCGCAATAAACGGCTGCCCCTCACCGATTGATAGCGGCACTGCCCGGGCGCGCGTTTGGCGATTTGCGTAACCAGAAATACCAACTGCTGTGGGATACGCACAGCAAGCATTCACCACCGACGATGGCCCAGGCTCGGTGTAGCGACCAATGGTGGTGATTTGCTCGCCGGGCATGCACCACTCAATGAACAGTTGCAGCGTTCCGGAAGTCGACCGCGGAATGTAGAGCGGCGGAAAGGTGTTACCGAGCGGCGAGGTTGGATCCAGCTCATTCCAGCGCATAATTGGCGCTTCGGTCATCGAGTGGGTGATCGAAAAGAGTCCATTGCATTGTTCCTTTGTCATCCCAGCAATTGGATTGTCGGCGTTCACATAAACACACACCGCACCGCGCGCGATGGGAACTACAAAGACCTGCTTGCCGGTGGCTTTGACGATGTCTGCTACTTCTTGCGCCGTGAGATCGCGCGCCACGGAGGCCATGTCACAAAGTCCACCCTTGAGCGCCACAATTCCCTTTGACGAACCACCTTGGTCAACATTGATCTTGACATCCGGATACACCACTTGATACGAGATGGCAATGTTGGCAAGCAACGGCCCCATCGTGTCCGAACCAACGATGCGCATGGCGCCAGTCATTGGCACGGCCCGTGGTGCGTAGGACGGAAACCGTTCCACCATGGCAGAAAACTCTTCTGAATAGACGTCGCCCGATTCCGCCAAATCCTGCAGCGACTTGGCCAGTGCGTCACCTCCATTGATGAGCGCCTTTGGCACCAACCCGGTCATCGGTGCCGTGGGATCGGCAGGAACGGCAGGTTGAGCCGTGATAGCCGGCTTTACATCGAGCACTGGTACAACGGGCGCCGCAGTATCGGACGACATGCATGCGAGCGAAATCAGAATCGTTGCAGCAATCATGACGCCACCTCCTTGCGCGTTCCGCGCCATTTCATGATGACGAACGTGCCGACCAAGACAACAATCAGCACAATGAGTACGCGATGAAAGATCCGATCAACCAGGTCGCGCGCAGTGTCCTGTGCGCCAGCAACCGTCGCGTTCACCATCTTCATCCGCTCTGGAACAATAGCGATCGACTGCGACATCACGTCGACGCTTGCTAACAACTTTTGCGTATCCGGCATGACCAGCATGTCGTACCAAAGCGCTTCGGCTTGCCAGTTCATAAAGAGTGGTAGTCGCTTGGACCAGAAGAAGGCGCGATCAAGTGCCAAGTTTGCAAGTTGCACCTGCTCAGTAGCACGGTCGAGCGGTTCAAGCAATCCACCACCGTCGCGAATGTGTTCGATCAGTGCTTCACCCTTGACGCTGGCCACTTCACTAAATCGAACATACGCCACAAACTCCGTACCGCCACGACGGCTCCACCAAGTGGCGATGGACAGATCAAGTTCTTCAAGCTGTTCGTCAGTAAATACCCGCGCAGCAATGGTCCAAATATCCTCGCGGGCGCGACGCAGATTTTCAACCAAGTACTGCGCGCGTGGCCCCCAAATCGTTTGAGCGCGTCCGGTGTCAACCCAGAAATAATTTTGCAGGGTAACCACTACCAGCTGATCCACCAACTGCGTCACCGTATCCGGGCTCGTGGCAATGTCGTACATACTTGACACGCCCAGCAGCCGAAGACCGTTCATAATGCGGCACTCCTGGATGTCATTATTGCCACGAATGATTCGCTCACTCGCGGACAGCATCAGAGAGAAATACCGGTCGGCAAAGGCGTTTGATGCCTCCTCCAGTTGCGCCCGAGTAATGCGCTGATCACGAAGAATGCGCGCCGCTTCGCCGGGCTTTGACTTCCCCGAACCCGAAGCGCAACCTGCGATCAAAAGCACCGCTAAAAGAACTATTGCACAAGACTTAGCGCGAGACTGAACCAGTGAGCCGGGGAATGCCGTCATTTCTATAGCCTATACGCGAAGCCATGCCTTAGAGAATTTCTAAGGTAATAGAACCTGAACTTTCGTTATGTCTGTACGCTCCGCGACGGTGTGCACGCACCCGCAATCCGAATCATGATTACCTCCATTAAAAGCACAATCATCATCGTTATGACGCTGGTATTCAACGCGGCGCCGATGGCGTTCGCTATGCAAGATGCCGCCAATCCAGTGCCTGGGCAAACCGTCATTGTTGCACTTTCGAGCGGTGATGCCATTCGCGCGACGCTGGTTTCTGAGACCGCTGACTCGATCGTCTTGCTGCACCCGGTCTTGGGAAAGATCACGCTCGCGCGCGCGTCGATCGCGTCAATGGTTGCTACGACAGCTCCTGCGGCCGCACCCGCGGCTACTACCGATGACAGCGCTCTAC
>JBDKKN010000110.1:0-12618 GCA_039796075.1 Planctomycetota bacterium
CTCCTCTACGCAGGCATCGACGAAGCCGGCTACGGCCCGCTGCTTGGCCCACTCTGCGTGGGCTGCGCGATGTTTGTGCTGCCCGAAGTGCGCGAACCCGCCTTGGCGGACGTGCGCCCGCCCTGCCTGTGGCGCGCGCTTGCGCCCGCGGTGTGTCGCACTACCACTGACCGTCGACATCGCATCGCTATTGAAGACAGCAAGAAACTCAAGGGCGCGAAAGATGCGGTTGGTCATCCGCTGCGACATCTTGAACGCGGCGTGAGTGCGTTTGCATCCGCGTGCCCCGGTGCGCCCAGCGCATGGGAGTCCGATGCCGCCCTGCTTGCGGCACTCGGCGCGTCGCCGACAGCACCGCCGGTCGGTGATGCGTGGCATTCTGAAACCTTGCCGCTTCCAATGGGGAACGATGCGCCCGCCTTGCGTATCGCAGGAAGCATGTTGCGCACCACGCTGACGAAATGCAACATGTCGTGCTTGGAACTGCGCGTTCGTGCCATTGACGCGCGCGAGTTCAACGCGCAAGCCGCGCAAATCTCCAACAAGGCCACCATCAACTTCATGGCCGCGATGCGCCACGTGGAACGCGTGCGCGTCGCCGCGGTTGAACATGGAATCGACGCGTGGATCGCACTCGACCGCCAAGGCGGACGCACCAGTTACCGCGAACCGCTGCAGACAAGCTTTCCGGAAGCGCGCATTCGGATCATCGATGAGTCCGACGCGCTCTCTCGCTATCGACTGGAGTTTCCAGCGATCGGCGCGGGCGCCACGCCAGCGCACGGCATCACCATCAGCTTTGAACTTGGCGGCGAAGGGCGCAACCTGCCCATCGCCCTCGCTTCCATGGCCGCCAAGTTCACCCGCGAGTTGCACATGCGCCGCATGAACGCGTTCTTTGCACACCATGTGGCTGAACTCAAGCCAACCGCGGGCTACGTTCAGGACGGCCGGCGCTGGATGGAACAAGTGGGCCCCGCGGCTCGCACCTTGGGTATTCCCGACGAAGCCTTGGTTCGCACGCGCTAAAGCCGCCGATAACACCCAAATCGCCGTCCGGCTTGTGGCATCTGCCACGCCGCGATATCCTCCCCAATCTAACTTTTTTTCGCCCACTTCCACGGATAAAGACCAATGGCCATTGACCTCAATAAGGTTCGCAATATCGGAATCTGCGCCCACATCGACGCTGGTAAGACCACCGTCACTGAGCGCATCCTTTTCTACACAGGCAAGATCTACAAGGTCGGTGAAGTGCATGAAGGCACCGCCACCATGGACAGCCTGCAGGAAGAGCAAGAGCGCGGCATCACCATCCAAAGTGCTGCAACCACTTGCCCGTACACCTTCCGTGGCGATGATTACAAGATCAATCTGATCGACACCCCGGGACACGTTGACTTCACCATCGAAGTGGAGCGCTCGCTCCGCGTGCTCGATGGCGCAGTGGCAGTGTTCGACGGCAAGGAAGGCGTTGAAGCGCAGTCCGAAACCGTGTGGCGCCAGGCCGACCGTTACGGCGTGCCGCGCATGTGCTTGATCAACAAGATGGACAAGCTTGGTGCTGACTTTGACTTCAGCTTCAAGTCGCTCCGCGCACGCCTTGGCGCAAACGCCATCGCGATCCAGATTCCAATCGGCTTCGGCAACGACTTCAAGGGCATCATCGACTTGATGACCATGAAGGCGATGTACTGGACCGCTGAAGATCAGGGCGTGAACGTCACCATCAAGGACATTCCTGCTGACTTGCAAGACACGGCTGAGCTGTGGCGCGGCGAAATGGTGGAAAAGATCGCGGAAATCGATGATTCGCTCACCGAGAAGTTCCTCACCGATCCTTCAACCATCACCGTTGAAGAACTCAAGGCTTCGCTGCGTCGCAGCGTGATCGGCCTGAAGTGCTTCCCAGTGTTGTGCGGCTCCGCACTCAAGTACGTTGGTATTCAGAGCGTGCTTGACGCGGTCATTGAGTACCTGCCGAATCCAACCGAGCGCCCAGACGTTGTCGGCGTGGATCCGAACGATCCAAGCGTCCACATGAGTCGTCCGCACTCGGAAGATGCGCCGTTCAGCGCGCTGGTCTTCAAGGTGGTTGCTGACGTCGCCGGAACGCTCACCTACATCCGCGTCTATTCGGGCAAGCTTGAAAAGGGCATGCGCGTTCTCAATCCGGTCAACGGCCGCAAGGAGAACGTCAGTCGTCTCTACGAGATGCACGCACAGAACCGCACCGCTCTTGATGCCACTGGCCCCGGCCAGATCGTCGCAGTGGTTGGTCTGAAGGACTCCTTCACCGGAGACACCCTGTGCGACCAAGACAAGCCGATCATCTTGGAGCGCATGACGTTCCCAGAGCCCGTGATCAGTATGTCGATCGAGCCACAGACGGCCGATGACAAGAAGAAGCTTGGTGAAGCACTCACCACCATTCGTCGCGAAGATCCGTCGTTCCGCTCCAACTACAACGAGGAGACCGGCGAGACGATCATCAGTGGCATGGGTGAATTGCACTTGGAAATCATCAAGAACAAGCTGGTCCGCGACATGAAGATCGGCGTGAACGTGGGCAAGCCGCGCGTCAGTTACCGCGAAACCATCACTGGTATGGCCAAGGATGTCCGCGGTCTGTTCAAGAAGCAGACCGGTGGCCGTGGTCAGTACGGCGATGCCGTGGTGACCATCCGTCCGATCACCGCCGAAGAGGCGGAGGCCGAAGAGCTGGAGATGGAGAACGGCGTGGTGTTCGTGGATGCAGTGCCAGGTGGCGCCATCCCGCGCGAGTTCATTCCGAGTGTTGAGTACGGAATCCGCCAGGCTGCCGCAAGCGGCGTCATCGGTGGCTACCCAGTCATCAACGTTCGCGTTGACCTGGTGTTCGGTTCGTCCCATGATGTTGACTCCAACCAGATCGCCTTCGAACAGGCTGGTGCGATGGCATTCCGCGAAGCGTTCACCCGCGCGGGTCCAGCGCTTCTTGAGCCGATCATGAAGGTTGTCATCACCACCCCTGACGAATTCTTCGGAAACGTCTCGGGCGACGTGGCCAGCCGTCGTGGTCAGATCATCGACAGCGAAATGCGCGGCGCATCACGGCAGATCACTGCCGAAGTGCCGCTCAGCGAGCTGTTCGGTTACACCACCGCGCTGCGTTCGATGACCCAGGGTCGCGCCGCAGCAAGCATGGAGCCGCTCACTTACCGGCAGATGCCGGAGCGTCTCAAGCTTGAGGTGTTGGCCAACCAGTAAGCGTAAAGCAGGGAGACTTCCCTTCTTGACTGCGTGCTGCTGAATGCATGTTTGAACCCCAAGGGGCCCGTCCATGTGACGGGCCTCTTTCATTTCCAGCGCCGCGATTGACTGCCGACGCTCGCGCCAAATATGCATCATCGGTTCGTGGTCGTGACCATTGTGGACTACCCTATCCCGCATGGCTGATGGAGCGGCGAGCACGCTATTCAAGGCGGAATACGAACGGGAAATGGAGTCGTGGCTCCGTCGCCGCTTCGGGTGGCTGCTTGGCTCCACCATCGCCTACGAGTTGCTGTCATTGCTGGTGGCGATGGGTGGGCTGCTCATCTATCGACTCACCAAGAACACGGATCTTGGCACCATCACTGAGACCGATGCGAGCCGCGAGCAACTTGAATCACTGCGCGAAAACGCACCGGAGTATTTGACGCTCAACATCTTGGGCACGATCTTGATGTTGGCAGTGGCTGCTCGCGCCTTCACCGCGGTGCGCCCCAAGCTGGAGACACGCGAGCAAACGCTGCGCGCTGCCAACTGGTTCATCTTGCAGATTGGCGTCATCTCCTACGGCGCGGATCTGGCAACCCAATTGCTCTTCACTGACAATACTGGTCAGCCCGGAGCGCCTGGTCTTTCCTACATCCTGTTCCTGCATGTGCTGCCGAGCATCTTCCTGCCATGGAGCCCACGCGAAAGCCTGCGACCCATCTATCCGCTGGTCTCCATGTTCATCTTGGAACTGGTGATACTGAAAGTTGCCGGGCGGATCGGTATGGGGCAAGTGGTATTGATGCTGGTGGGCGTGCCGTTGATGCTGGTACCCGGGCTCATCATCAACTGGTGGCGACTACGAACGCATCGCCGCCGCTTCGATCGACGCATGGTGACCAAGGGATATTTCTCCATGCGCCGCGAACTGGCGCAGGCGCGCGCGCTGCAAATGGCGCTGTTTCCGAAGCCCGTTCGTGCCGCGCATCTGGAGTTTGATTTCACCTACATGCCTGCCAATGAAGTGGGCGGCGACTTCATCCACGCAAGCGTTTCCGAGAGCGGCCGCGTTGACATTGTGATGATGGACGTGACTGGTCACGGAATGGCCAGCGCGCTGACTGTTGCGCGGCTTTCCGGTGAAGTGGAACGATTGCTCGCCGAAGATCCGGACATTGCGCCCGGATCTGTGTTGCGCGCATTGAATCGATACGCCACACTGACGCTTGCCAAACACGGCGTGTACCTCACCGCGGTTGCAATTCAAGTGGAACCAACCACTGGCGTGATTCGATACGCCAACGCTGGTCATCCGCCGGCGTGGGTACGGCGCGGTGATGGCAAGGTGGAGCGATTTGATTCCACCACCTTCCTGCTCGGCGCGGTTTCCGATGCTGACTTTGAGGATGACGAGATGGAGATTGTTCTGACCGCGGCCGATGTATTGGTGTTGGTGACCGATGGAGTGCACGAATCGATCGATCGCGCTGGCAGACAATTTGGATTGCAGCGCCTGCAGGATGCGCTGGGACGAACGCCCGCGCCGGAGCGTTGGTCGGCGCATCTCACGCAGGCAGTCGAGCAGTGGTCTGGTCGCATTGGTGATGATGACGTGCTGGTTGCCACCGTGCGCACGCCCTTGGCAGCCCCGCGACTCCCAAAGACGCGCTCATTTGCTGAAGATATTGAGATGGAGACCACGCTTGGTATGAGCCGCGCGCCCACGATGAACAATGAGCATGCTGCTTCTGCTGGTACGCATGTCGCGAATTCCGCCGTGCCGGAGGGCGTCGAGGCCACTCCGTGAATGCGTTGATTCCGTGGATGGAACGAGCGGCGCGCGTGGCACTCCGCGGCCATGGGCAAGCAGAACCAAACCCGATGGTCGGATGCGTGATCTTGGATA
This sequence comes from Planctomycetota bacterium, assembly GCA_039796075.1. GTDB lineage: Bacteria > Planctomycetota > Phycisphaerae > Phycisphaerales > SM1A02 > UBA966. The sequence continues at coordinate 5,147 of JBDKKN010000110.1, forward strand.
GCAGCGAGAATTTTGTTGCCGAGGGCTATCACCATCGTTGCGGCGGAGCACACGCGGAAGTGGATGCCTTGCGCTACGCGGGCGCTCGTGCGCGTAACGGAACAGCCATTGTCACTCTTGAGCCGTGCAATCACCAGGGACGGACAGGTCCGTGTAGTCAGGCGCTGTTGAACGCGGGCGTGGCGCGGGTGGCGTATGGATGTTGCGACCCGAATCCGAAAGCTGCTGGTGGCGGCGACATGTTGTGCGCTGCTGGTGTTGATGCATTTCACCTGCCGTGCGCAGCGGCGGAGCGGGTGACCGCGCCGTTTCTTTATCGCGTTCGCACTGGCCTTCCGTGGGTGATTGCTAAGTGGGCGCAGTCGGCAGATGGTCGTATTGCAACGCGAACGGGCGAGCCGCGCTGGATCAGTGGTCTGGAAAGCCGCGCGATGGTGCATCGCGAACGTGGTCGCGTAGATGCGATTCTCACTGGAATGGGCACCGTTCTCGCTGATGATCCCCTACTCACCGTGCGTGAGGTGCGCGCGGCGCGCACGCCGGTACGGGTGGTGTGGGATCCACGCCTGAGTATTGGCACTGATCGTGCATTGATTCGCACCGCGCGCGAAACGCCGACGGTGGTGGCTTGTACGCCGGAAGCGCTTGTGGCGCGAAGTGCGCACGCCAACACGCTGAGCGAGTACGGCGTTGAAGTGCGCGCGGTTGACGGACTGCGCGCGCTGCTTGCTTCACTCCGAACGAAATGTGCCACGCTTCCAGCTGGCGATCGCACCGGTGCGTCCACCGTTTTAGTGGAGGCGGGCGCAGGACTCGTTCGATCATTGCATACTGAAGGACTGATCAATGATGCGTGGGTATTCACCGCACCGCACATGATCGGCGATGCGGGACCGCGAAGCATGGCGCCGATGAGCGCGGCAGAGTTGGCGGGGTTGCCGTGCATGTGGCACGGGACGCGCGGGGTGGATGCGGTGGAAGTGCGTCGAGTTGGCGGATGATGCCACCGGCGCCAGACTGGTTACCGATTCACTTGGTAAGCAGCAGCATCAATCGCAAGATCAAAGCCCTTGGGGAATACGCGTAGCACTCCGTCGTCACTATCAATAGCCCACTGTCCGTCGGGCTCATGCGCAAGTCGAACGCGTGCAAGTTGCGCGCCGCCAGCTCCAAAGAGCGTGAATTCACCAATCCGCAGCGCTTCCGGCATGCGCTGAAATGCAACTGCCGGCGCACGCGCTTCGCAGAGTTGTGCAAGGAGTTTCCGCGCGCGTTCGGTGCTGGCGGGGTGCGGCTCGGCGTCTGGAGTGATGATGTTCCAGCCATCAAGGGTGCGTTCGAGGCGGAACGTTGGCGCAAGCGGAGAGCCGAGAGTAGAGGCAGCGGCATCATTCAATCCGGTCGGATCAAACGCAGTGAATGTCACCGCGCGCACGTCGGCTTGCACGACGTCGGTGCCGCGTGGATCGACAAAGAATGCCGGCGGTGGAAAGAGAGCAGCCAATGCTTTGGTTCCAATTTGCACCACCGTTTCGCGTTCGGCAATACGACCGAACCGTTCCTGTGCACCTTCGGCGGCGGTCACGCCAACATCAATCGCACCAACAGTGATCGCGGGTGATGACACGGCCGCCGCATTCGCTGCATACAAACGCACGCTGCGCTCCGGAGCGGAAAGGCCGAAGGTGCTCCAGTCGTTTGGACTGTCGGTCACGAACGCGTCCGCCTGTGCGCGCGCGAGTGCTTCCAAGTATCCGCGCACTGCGTCGGCATCGGCGCGTGTGGAAACGGGAGATTCAATGCGCCACTTCCCCGCCGTACGAGCAAGCGTCAAGCGCTGGCTCGGTGCTAATCCGTAGCGCAATTCGATACCGCCAACATCAGCAGGACCTGGCTCATAGAGGCGCGTCGATCGCCACTGCCGCGGATCGCCATCGACGGCAATAGTGTGGAGCGATGCGTCAATACTGGCAGCTTCTGCACGGCCAACCACGTGTGCCCATGCTCGCCCTGCCACCGTGCGACGTCCAAGTTCAACGCTGCGTTCGCCACCCGGCCACGTCAATTTCAATGTTGCGGCGGGCGGCGTCAAACCAAGCGCCGCGCGTGCTTCCGGATCAATGGACGCCGGGTCAACGGCGCGCGTGGTTTGCAGTGCCGCACTGACGTCAATCACTTCGCGAATGGCTGCTGGATCCGCTGGGTGCACAAACGGGGACTGTTGTATCCATTCCGTTGCGGTTCGAACAAAGACGATCGGTTCTTCGTTACTCCGTGTCAGTTCAATGCGATCAATCTGTTCAAGTGGAATCTCATCAGCTGCAAACAGCGAGGCGCGCGCGGTGCGATCAGCGGATGCGTCGCTCGGCCCGCGCACGGACCACCAAGCGACCACCGCCAGCAACGCAATGACCGCCAAGATGAAGATCGAACGAGTCTTCATGTGCGCATCCTCCGGCGGACCACCACCCATGCGCCGAATCCGGCGATGAGTGCAGGCACCGCGAACGCTTCGATGGATCCAACCACTCCAACGGTTGCGCGAGACAATCGCGGCAGTCTTCCAACTTCACGACCAGCGCCAGAACCCGCCAGCAAATCATCACGACCGGCAAGCCACGCCACGGCATTGACAAGCAGATCACGATTACCAGGGTTGCGAAGCGCAATCCGCCCGCCGCCAAGCGCGTCCGCTGAATCAGCAACCGCCGTGGTCATCCACGTGGGCGATCCAACCAGCATGGCGCGCGGAGCATCGGAAACCAACACCACTGGAACGTCGGCGTCAAACCGCTTGGATTCCGGCGCCTCCATGCGGCCCTTGAGATCGCGACGCCAATCGTCTTCAATCCAACGCTCTGCGGCGGGTTCAATACCAACCACTACGGAAACGCCAACTGCGGAAGGGTCCGATTGCAGGGGAATGGGTCGATCAAGTCGCAGGCGTTGACCATCAATCGCCCGGCCAACGGCACTGTCAATGCCGCCCGCCACCGTGGTCTGCACCGCGCTGGTTTCAGCGCGATCTGGACCAGTTGGCACCAGTTCCAACACGGTGCGCCCGGTCTGCGCCGCCATGCCGCGACCGCGCAACAACGCACCCCATGGATCCTGCTGGCCAAGTAACGGCAGCAGGCTTGGCCCAACTGAAAGCAACACTGGTTCACCCTGCGCAACCAATCGACGCGCCACCGAGAGCAACGCGCGCTCACGCGGCGACTCGTCCACGGAATCACGGTCGGCAGGCGGAACGACGATCCATACGATGGTTGTTCCTGCGGCAACTGCTGGCTGCGGACCATCGGCTGGAGTCCATTCACGCACTTCAAAGCGTGCGCCCCGCAACGCATCAGCCGCGGCGGCAAGGTCGCTGCCGTCCGCGGACGGTCGAAGAATTCCAAGTGCACCAGCGTGTACAAAGACTGCTACCGGGGGCCTGCCAACTTTGAGCGCGCGCAGCGCAGATGCAATGGCCTGCTCGCCACGGAATCGGCGATCGAAGGAAATGGATCCGCCGCTTGCACCGGCAACCAATTGCCACGCGGGAACCGTGGCAACGCCCGATGGCCCGGTGATGATGGCGCAATCGCCAGCGGCAAGCGCCGCGCCAACTTCCGCACCCCACAACTTGGGAAGGCGATCAAGGCCGTCTTGTGCAACACGCAGTTCACGAGCGAGCGCAGTGAACTCCGCGGGCGCGCCGGTGAGCCATGCGGCCAGCGCCGCCGAATCCACGCGCTGCGCAGCGCGATCGGCAAGTGCGCGCGCAGCGGCAGCCAATTCTTCGCTCCAGTGCTTGAGATTGGCAGCAATCGCAGCGGCGGCACGCGCCTCATCAGGAAACGGTCGAGCGTCGGACGCACTGCGCAATTGCTCAATGGAACGATCAAATGCACGCTTCTGAATCACCAATTGCACGAACCCGCCACGCAACGCGTCAAGCTCGGCTCGTGCTGGATCCTGCGCGGGCAGCGCTGTCACCAAGTCTTCCAAGAGAGGCGCCTGTACCGCAGCAACGCGCGTCAATCGATCGAACGCTGCGCGACCCGCGCGAATTGCTTCAGCGTGTTGTTGCAGCGCGGATGCGTCACGCGACTGCACCGTTTCCAATGCAGCTTCATAGCGCGCCGCGTCCGCCGGCTGGGTTGGATCAATACGCGTCGCGCGTATGTGACCGTCCGCGGTTGGGCACTCAGCAATACGCGCAAGTACTTCATCCACTTGACGCGCCACGCCCGCATCCGGCGCACTGAGTATCACCGCGATCTGCCAATCACCATCAAGGGCACCAAGCGTTGCACGCGTTTCACTGCTCAGCGTGTACGCGCGGGACTTGGTCATGTCACCCACCACACGCAGCCGCGGTGCATCGGCCATGCCAACGGCGGCCGCGGCAATGATGGCACCGCAGGCAAGGCCAAGCACAATGCGCCCCCGCCCTGCCACGTGTGCAGCCAATGAGGCGCGCGCAACCACCACGGTGGCGGCGCACAGGAACCACGCTGCAATTGCCGTGAAATACACAACATTGCCGGTGTCCATCAAGCCGAGCAGAAAGTCATCCAGGCGGCGCAGCGGGTCGAGCGAAAACCCAACATACGCAGCGTTTCCAGAGAGAAGCGCCGGGGCACTGCGCGCGATGGCAATCCAGGTCAGCCACAAGAACACCGTCAACAGATACGCCGCCACTTGGTTGCCAACCAGTGCCGACATCAGAATGCCCGATGCCAGGTACGCGCTTCCTGCCAAGAGCAATCCGATCACTCCAGTGCACGCTTCCAAGTAGTCCGGCCGTGCGAACCATTCCAGCGCGGCAAGTTGCGCAAGCACTGGAACCGTGATGGTGAGCGCAAGCAGTGCCAAGAGCGCCGCGAATTTTCCGCTGATGATTGCAGCAAATCCCACCGGCGATGCAGCGAGCGATGACCACGTTCCATTGCGCCGCTCTTCCACAACGGAGCGCATGGAGATCGCTGGCGCCACTAACAACACCGCCCAACCAAGTGCAATAAACGTCCCGCGCAAAGTGGCGGGTGCACCGCTGCGGAATACTGCCACCGCAAACACCGTGCCGGCAAGTGCAGCGAACGCAGCCATCACGCTCCATCCGAGCGCGGATCCCACTTGTATGCGCCACTCGCGGCGGGCCACGGCCACGGCGCTGCGAATCAATGTCATGATTGCGCTCCCGGCAGTGATTGCGGAGCGCTTGATGCGTGCGCCGTTGCAGCCGTGGCGGCCGACGTACCCGCGCCCGCCCCAGCAAGTATGCGACGAACAATGGCTTCCAACGGAATCGCAGACCGTTCCAAGCGACGCACTGCGTTTCCAGCCAATACCAATACGCGCCCCGATTCTTCAGCAAGCACTGTGGCGTCAGCCCCGTCTGTTGCATCAATTTCACATGCAAACCAGCCGTCTGCCAGTCGCATGCAGCGGACCGCACGCACTCCGCGCACCCCACGCAACGCGGTACTGGCGTCAGCCGCGCACTCCACCAGCAGTCGCTCGCTTGCGGCGCCGATCGTTCGCAATTCCGCCATCGTTCCAGCAGCTACCACGCGACCGCTATCAATAAGCACGGCGCGATCGCAACTTGCTTCCACTTCAGCAAGCACGTGGCTGGAGAGCAAGATGGTGGTCTCGGCACGCAAGTCTTGCAACAGCGCTCGAAAGTCAATCACTTGGCTTGGATCAAGGCCCGACGTCGGCTCATCAAGTACCAAGACGCGCGGCGCATGCACGATGGCCGCCGCCAATCCAACGCGCTGTCGATACCCCTTGGAGAGTTGCCCACACAATCGGTGCCGAACATCAGTGACATTGCAGCGCGCCAATGCACGCGCCACCGCATCGGCGCGCAGTCGGCGCGGTACTCCGTAGAGCTCGGCGCGGAAACCCACAAACTCGTTGACGGTGAGGTCTGGCTCCACCGGACTTTCCTCCGGCAGGTATCCAACCACGCGGCGCGCTTGGGATGACCCCGCGTCCATCCGCAGCCCCGCCATGGACACCTCGCCGGCGTCGGGGGCAACCGCGCCCACCAGCATCCGAATGGTGGTGGTCTTGCCGGCACCGTTTGGCCCAAGGAACCCACAAACAGCACCAGCGGGAACGGAGAATGTCACGTGATCGACCGCGATCACGCGTCCAAACCTCTTCACGATGCCGTTCGCTTCAATCATTGGGTGGAGGGCTTTTGACTTGGATGGAACCAAGGCGAAAGTATCCCCGGATTCTAACCATCAGCCGGGTTACACTCCGCTTGTATCAGTCCGAACGCCTACGGAACGCGCGATGTCACCGCAAACCCGAAACGATCTGCATGGAAGCGACCCCGTCCTACTCCTTGAGGAGATTGGCGACGGAATTGGTGTGGTGGACCGCGCCGGCGAAATCCTGTGGATGAACCAGCGCCTTGAAGCACTCACCGCGGAGACGCTGCGCCGTTTCTGCGACTGCTGTCGGGACCTGCTGGCGGAACTTGCCAACGACGGAAGCGGTCGCCGCACCCACCTGCGCAGCTTCAAGGCTGGCGACAGTTCATGGGAAGTGGCGATTACCCCGCTCGACGGATCCAGTGATCGCAAAGCTGCATCAACGCGCGCGGTTGGAGTGCTGCACAATGTCACGAGCCGGCAGCGCGTCCTGGACCGCGTTGACCAAATCGATACCGCGGGCGCGGACCTGTTGGCGCTCGACGCAAAGATTGTCAACCCGCTGAATGTTGGCGAACGACTCGGTCTGATCGAAGGCAAGATCGTCGCCGCGCTGGAACGACTCTTTGCCGTGAAAGACTTTGAAGTACGCCTGTTGGACAACGCCACGCAGCGCTTGGAATTGGTAACCAGCCGCGGAATTCCTCCATTACCACCGGGGCGCTTTCTGTACTCAAGCCCCGAAGGCAACGGTATCTCTGGACATGTTGCTGCGTGCGGCGAGCCGTACTTATGCACTGATTCCGAGTCGGACAGGTTGTATATCCCGGGTCTTGAGGGCGGACGATCAAGCATCACCGCCCCGCTCCTGCTGCATGACAAAGTAGTTGGCGTCATCAATATGGAGAGCACGCTCCCCCATCAATTTGATGATGAGGACCTGCTGTGCTTGGAATTGTTTGGCCGCTACATCGCAATGGCGCTGAACATTTTGGACATGTTGGTGGTCGAGCGCTACACCACCAACCAACGCGTCAGCGGTGCATTGCGCGATGAGATTGCCGCGCCGATCACTGCGATTCGCGGCGCCGTGGAGCATCTGAAGCGTGATCCGGATGTTCCTGCGGCCGCCATTTCCGAGCTTGAACGCGCTATCGCCAGCGTTGAGAATCGCGTGCGCGGCGCAACCGGTGGACCACAAGTGGTGCTCGGGGTTGACCGACTTGATCGCAGCAAGGGTGTTGATCCGGACATCGCCGGACGGCGCCTCGCGGTACTTGATGATGAAGAACCAGTGCGCGATGTTGTTGCCAA
>JBDKKN010000111.1:0-19107 GCA_039796075.1 Planctomycetota bacterium
CGGATCACTTGTTGATGCCGAGCAGCGAAACAACCACTGCGAAGAGGGCAACGCCCTCGACGAGTGCGGCGGTGAGAATCATGTTGGTGAAGATGCGGCCGCCCATTTCTGGCTGACGAGCGGTGCTCTCGTTGGCCGAGGCGCCGATCTTGCCGATGCCGAGACCGGCACCGAGAACTGCGAATCCGCCGACGATGCCAGCGCCGATGCCGACGCCCATGCCCTTGAAGTCAGCAACTGGTGCTGCTGCGGCTTGGGCAAAGACTGAGGAGGTTGCCGCTGCTGCGGCGATGAGGGCGAGTGTGGTGATCTTCTTCATGTGTGTGCTCCGAGGTTTGGTTTGACGCCGTGAACCGCGTCGATCAAGAATTGCCTTCCGCGGTCCACGTGGCGGGAAGGGAAGAAATTTTCGGGCATTCAGCCCTGGTTCAGTACTAGTGCGCAGCCTTCGGCGAATGAGTATCCGCGCTGACGGAACCGTGGTGATCTTCGTGGCCGTGTTCCTCGTCATGATGATCCTCGCCGTGTGACATCTGTGAGATGAACACCGCAGTGAGGAACATGAAGACGAACGCCTGCAGGAAGGCAACGAAGAGTTCGAGGAATGAGATGACTACAGCGGCTACGCCAGCAACCAGCGAAATTCCGCTGACTGCGGCAATGCCTAGGCTGCCGGCCATCGCACCAAACAACATGAGCGTGGCCATCAAAGTGTGGCCGCCAACCATGTTCGCAAAGAGTCGAATTGCAAGCGCCGCAGGCTTGATGATCAAGCCAAGCACTTCAACAATAAAGATGATCGGCACAACAAACCACAGACCCTTGTTACGCACTAGATCAGCGCCGCCGCACAAGTGCTCAAGCCATCCCTTGACGCCGAGCTCGCGCAGCGACTGCCACTGAATTGCAAGGAAAGCCCAGAAAGCCAAGCCAATATTCACAGACAGGCTGGCGGTAGCGGTTCCACCAATCCAGAGCAGCGAGCGCTTCTCTGCCGCAGCAACTGCCGCGTCCTCGCCTGCTTCATGCTTGGAGCCGAAGGAGTGAATGATCTCTTGCAGGTCCGCCACCGGAACCAGGCCCATGACGTTCAGCACCAACACAAAGAAGAACATCGACAGCAGAAACGGTAGCCATTTCTTGGCCAAGCGCGCTCCCATGACTGGCTCCAACATCTGCGTGTACAAGCCGTCAACGAGCACTTCAACAACCTGCGCAAAGCGCCCGCTCGTCACGTAGCGCTGATGACCTTGCGACTCCGGGCCAGTCTTGATCCGGCGCGAGGAATGCACAAGGAGCGCCATGACGATCAGTGCTCCGATGACCACTGAGACCACGCTCAGCGGAACATCAAAGCCGAACAGATCGGTGAACGCACTGCTCTTATCGAGGACGTGCCCAAGGGGATCGGTGCCGGAGGCAAGGATGAGGGTCATATGGAGGCGTCGTTCAGGCTTCGGTTAACCGTCCAAGCGACCGATGCGGTTTCGGCCGCAAGGCACGCGAGGTACGACCCGACGGTGGCCAAAACGGCAAACTGACCGCCTTCGGGGAGGGAGAAGTATATCGAAACACAGAGGATGGGAATCGCCATAAACCGTGCCACGGTGGCTCCCATCCAACGGGTGCTGCAGTCGCCCGCCGGGCGAAACCGCGCGGAATAGAAGATGAACCCCGTTCCAAGGGTCAGAAGGCCTGTTCCGAGCACCCCAAGGAGGGTTGGCAGCACCGCTTCTGATGGGATTTCGGCGATCCGGACTGCCGCCAGGGACGCCGCGGCCGAGGCCATCGTGGCAACCAGGATTCCGATCACCGGCAGCTGGGGCGCGATGCGGATTTCCTGTTCCTTTGGGGGCGTTCGCTGGATTCCAGGGGCTGGAGCCGCCGATTCGGGCGACTGGGGCTGGTTCAACTCAGGCATCCTTCTTGTCCTCCGGGCGTCCGGCAGCGTCAAATTCACGGTTCATGCGCATGGCGCCCCGCAACAGCGAGGTCATCCCCACCACGATCCCCAATACCCCTCCCACCACCAATCCAATGCTGCCTTGCCCCCGCCACCAGTCAAACAGGTAGCCGAGCAGCGCACCGGCCACCACCTCGGAACTGGTTTGGAAACCCAGTCCGGCCATCCGCATTCCAATGCCGGTTTCCCGGCGTTCTTTGGCGCGTTCGGCGCCGCGACTCGAATCCATCATGCTGCGCAGGCTACTCCGCCCGGCGCGTGTCTAGAATCCCGCCTCCATGTCCATCCGCGACAACGAAATTCTCGACGTCACTCCCAAGAAGCTCAACCGCACGGAGAGCCTCTATGTGGTCAACGTCTTCAAGGGCCTGGGGACCACCCTGCGCCACGCTTTCCAGAACATGGGCCGCAACGGTGCCAACAAGGACACACTGTGGGTGGTGCAGTACCCCGAGCAACGCCGCGAACAGCGCGACGTTGAAGACGGCGGTCTCTACAAGCCATACTTCCGGGGCGTTCATCGCCTGAATAAGGATGAAGACGGGCGCGTTCGCTGCGTGGCGTGCTTCATGTGCCAAACCGCGTGCCCAGCGCACTGCATCCACATTGTGGCCGACGAGAGCCCATGGGCCGACCGTGAGAAGTATCCAAAGCAATTCGATATTGATGAACTGCGCTGCATCTATTGCGGCATGTGCGAAGAAGCATGCCCTGTTGATGCCATTGAACTAACGCCCGTGTACGACATCACCGGTATGAGCCGCCAGGAACTCATCTTTGACAAGGCCAAGCTCTTGGAGATGTACGACCTGACCATCGACAGCAAGCCGATGTAATTCACTGGCGCGACGCGGGCGCTACAGCGCACATCAATTTATTTCTTAGTGCCCTTCTTCGGGTTTTTATTGCCACCGAAGAGATCACCGATCTTCTGACCAATGCCCTCGACGGTATTGCCGACGCTGTCGCCCATCGACTTCGCATCAAAGATCACCTTGACCTTGCGCTCCAGCTTGGCTGGTTTGCCATTGACCTCGCCAAGTGGACCGCGCATCTTGATGCGCAGTTGCAGGGCGTCACCAAGTCCCAGCGATGCGGTGTTGATGAGGTTAGCTACCGTTCCTCCGCCATCATCGTTCGGGAGCACACCCACTACTTCGCGCGCTACTGATCCAAGCGGATAGTTGGCGGCAATCGAGCGGGCAAACGGCGGCGTCTTGGTGAGATCAATGTCACCATCAAAGATGAGACGTGTCTTCCAACTCTTGCCCTGCTTCTCAATTCCTACTTCAAAATCTTTGTAAGTGAGCTGCCCATCGCGAATAGCCACGTTCAACGGATCAATGACACCATCGATCGGCTTCTTGTCTTTGGTTTGGAATACCTTCAGCAGATTCAGCACATCGTTGTCGGCGTTGGGGTCAAGGAGTACATCGCCAACCACCAGGCGCATGTCACCTGACATACGCGCGCGATCCCCGTCGATTGGGTAAGAAAACGACTGCACGGTAAACACGATCGGCTTCTTCTCATCCGCAAGACGGACATCACGGAACACCGGATTGATTGCGGCCAAGTAACGCTGGCGAAGTGGCTCGGACGGAATGAAGTCGATCGTCACTGGCTGTGCTGCCACCACACTCACAACACCGTTCTTCAGCGTCAGCTGTGGCGCCTTCATATTGACAAACTTGCTGCTGACCGTTGCCGCACCGGTAGCGCTACCAGGACCAGATGAAACGACCGATGCATCAACACTGAGTTCCGGTCCGACCGCCTCTTCAAGTTCCGCTCCCATACCAAGCACTGCACCAACCACGCGCGTCGACGCACGTGCCGCCTTGAGCGTTCCATCCACTCGAATGCGATCAATCAGTACTGCGCCATCAGCGCCCGCCCAGTCGGTGACCGTTGCATCAAGCGCGATCGGCACACGCTGTCCACCAGATCCAGCAATGGCGGCGACGATCTTGACAACCGCCGGCTTCTCCAAGCCTGGAGCATTGATCGCAATGGCCACGGACTCAATGGTGAGTGGCTCGCCGTTGGTCGGCACCAACATCACCGGCTTCATGTCCAGTTTGACAACCGCAGCAAATCCCGCAGGAAGGACCACGCGCGGCGCGGCGGCGGAGGTCGCGGGAACGCCGGAGCCTGGCGCTGAGATTGGGGCGCTCGCCACTGCCGGTGTTGCAGCGTCACCTCCTACGCGCATGCGGAAGTTGGTGATCGTTGCCACCAGAGCCACCGCACTGACCTGTTTCCACGCTGGTGGATCCTTCTTTGCGTTGGGTGCATCAGGCGCATCCTCGACCGGCTTGCTCGAGAGTGCATTCAGCATCTCCGTGGCGCTTGAGGCGGGAATCGTCACATCAACTGCACTGTTTGCAAGCGACAGCACACCGTCCACCAATTGTCCGTTGAGATTTGCCTTCAGGCGTTGCAGTGTCGACTCCACCTCAAAGGAGATGCCCCCCGCACCAATACTTGCGCCCTTCACCGAGAGCCGCGCACCGTCGCCAATTTCCTTGCGCATTGCTTCGTCAATATCAATCAGCATGGCCAGGCCATCAACTTTGATGCCGTCCAAATCCGCATCGGCCGTCCACGACGCGGGCGCTGCGCCAGCATCGGTCCATGCAAAGTGTGCGCTGAGCGGCGCGAGCGGCGCACGCTTGTTCCCGCTGTGTGCGGCAATTTTTGAAGTGAGTGTTCCACGCGCAGCCATCTTGGCGCCGAGCGTCACGTTGGTGTCAAGCACCGTATCGGTCAACCCAACATCTGCGGCCACGCCAGGAACCCCCGCGATTACCACGGCAGGAATGCGCAGCTCCGCGTGCGCTGCCGCGGGCGCCGCAAATTCCCACGGAACCGTTCGCTTCATAGTGACACGGTCAAGCTTGACATCAACATGAGCGGGCGCGGCAAGTTTCACAGGAAGTTCTGCGGCGGCGGCCAACAGTGCCGGCGACACATCGGCAGAAACAGTGGCGTCCACTGTGAGTGCTTGTTGGGAAAGTTCCGCATTTGCACGCAAGTCAACTCCGACCGCCTTGACCGCCACGTGACCCTTGCCATCAAGCATGGATCCTTCGTAGTGGATCGATGCGTCCATGTTTCCCGCACTCAGTTCACGGATCACCTTCGCTGCCGAAGGGACTTCCTTCGCAAGGCGCTCGGACGAAATGCCCGACACTTGCACATCCACTAGCAATGCAGCACTTTCGATCTCCTTGGCTGCAAACGACTTCAAGCCACGCGCGTCCGCACTGACTTTCACCACCATTCCATCAACCTTGGTGTCGACCGTCGCTTGCACTGCACTTCCGATTGCTTCCGATTTCACCGATGCGCGCAGCGATTCAACCGCTAGAACCCGCGCGCCATCACCACTCCCGATGGTCGCATTGATCGCACCGCCACCCGTCTTACTGGCGGCAAGAGTTGCATCAACGCCAATGCCTGAAATCGTCAACGACTTCGGGGCAGGAAGCGAGAGCGCATTGATGGTGATCGCCGCATCAATCGGCGCAGCTACCGTTACACCCGACAGCGCAACCAGCGCCGGGCGAATGGCGCGCATAGTGACCGTTGCTCCCTTGGAAAGGTGAATCGATCGATCAGCATGCACCACACCCTGCATGGCAACAGCCACTTTGGCAGACTCAAGCGCGATGGTGATTGCTGGTTCATCGCCAGCGGCAATCGTTGCATCAAGTGAGGTAATCGCGGGCCCAACATCCTGAGCCAAATCAATGAGCAAATCCTTCGGCAAGAACGGTCGAATCAATGCGGTGGGCAGCGCCACCACGCGAACTGTGCCATTGATGCCGAACGCACCTCCACGCTGAATGGAGGCCGTGGCTCGCAGTGGAACCTGTGCCGCAGCACCCGTTGATACCGCCGACAGATCAACCACTAGTCCGCTTGCCAGGGGCGCCGCTTTAGCGGTCGCGCGTAATTCTGAAATATCAAGAGCCACCCGACCATCGGGACCTGGAACCTGCAATCCGGCAAGTGCCAAGGTGACGATCGCATCAAATCGAACTTGCTCTTCAGGAAATGATCCATCCGCGGCCGCTGCCGGAACCGCCACATCCTTCGCGCGCAACGACATCCGCGCCGGTGCACTGACCACAATGTCACCGAGCGCAGCAAGCAATGCCGGAGCCAGTGTCGCATCCGCCTCAACGGTTCGCAACGTCGCCGCGCGCGTTGTTGGATCAATCGATCCCTCCGCGCGCGCCGTCACCACGTCACTGCGCAACTCGATGGAAATTGCACCACCGGTGGCGTCCGCAAACGTGGCATTGAAGTCAACGCGCTTACCAACATCACGCGCCAGCACCACTCCGCTTCCTGCAACAAACCGCTCAAATGGCGCGGTTGGAATCGCTTCGGCACGAACCGTTCCGTGAATGGCTGCAAGATCAAAGATCGGTTCTGCGCTCGCAGAAAGCAGCCGATCAAAGCGCAGTGTGGAACTCAACGCGCTCTCCGGCTGACCATCAAGCGCCACACGCATGGTCACATCCGCATTGATAGCGCCGGTCATATCCGCGCTCTTCAGAGCCACGCTCAGTTCATTGATACGGATCGACAATCCAGCGGCGTTCAAAGCCGCATCAGATGCCTTCACCGTTGCTATAACCGCCGTGCCCTGCAAGTGCAATGCGCCCGCAGCGTCAAATAGTCCAGGCGCTGAAATTTCCACGTCCACTGCGCCGGTGGTCCCCTGCACTTCCGTGCGCGCGGTGAACTTCACTTGCGTGTCGCCCCCCGTTACCACACGTGCAGATCCCTTGAAATCACGAACCGCCGCGTACGTTCCGCCACTTTCCTCCAGGATCTCCACCGCGATGCCATCGATGGTCACTACAACATCAAGACCCGCGGGCAGGATGCTTGCCGACTTTGTGCCTTCCGACTTCGCCGCACTGGCTGCTGGCGATGCTGAAGTATCCGATCGCATGAGCTTGGAGATGCCCAACATTCCATCCGCCGTGCGCCGCGTCTTGACCGATCCCGAAACATGAACATCAAGACCACGGACCCCAGCGGTCAGCAATTTCCAAACACCTTGCTCCGCCGAAACGTCCGCACTCACGCGATTCCCCGACGCCGGATCATCAATCGTGAAGCCACGAACCCGCACGCCGCTGAACCAACCAACGCTCAATTCATCGATCGTCACCGTGCCGTTCACAGCGCCGGAAACCGCAGCAATGATGGTGCCTCGGAACAATCCCCAGCTCACCAGCGTCGGGGCGGAAGCCAGCAACGCCATGACCACCACAACCACGCCCGCAACGGCGACCAGCATGGTGCGTTTCATGCTTGACTTTGGGGCGGGCGCAGGACTGACTGAAGAATTCGCTTGCTCGTTCACGCCGTCAGTCTACGAGGGCAGCCGACCCATCGGTACGCATCGGTACCGCCCCGGTCTGAGCCACACCCGAGTGCCGCAACATCCGCTGCAACGCCACACGGGCCAGTGCTCGCGCTTCCGGATGCACCTGAACCACATTCGGCGAACGTCCCTCAGCAATGCCATCGAGCACCCAGAGCAGGTGCTGCTGATCAATGCGGTACATCGTTGTGCACAAGCACTGACAGTCAGAAAGAATGCGCACAAAGACATCACGCTTCGCGGCGGCCTGTGCGATCCGGTTCACCAAATGGATCTCGGTACCAATAGCCCAGCAGCTACCGGGCGGAGCGCGTTCGATAGTTTGAATAATGTGTTCAGTGGATCCACTGATGTCCGCTGCATCAACCACATCTTGTGAACACTCCGGATGCACCATCACGGTAATGCCGCCGCGATCTGCAAACTCCGCGCGTACCTGATCAACATGCTCGGGGCGAAACATTTTATGGACGCTGCAATGCCCCGCCCAAAGCAAGACACGCGCAGCGCGAATCTCCGCATCGGTAAGCCCGCCTTGGTCCTTCTTCGGGTTCCACAGCGCCGTCTGCGCGGGCGTACCCGGGCGTGCATCAAACTCGGTAACAAATCCTTTGCGCTTCGCAGTATTTCGACCAAGGTGTTGGTCCGGCAAGAAGAGAATCTTCACCTCTTCGCCCGCAGCAAGCGGCGTATCACCACCCGCAAGTGCCCAATCAAAAACCTGCGCAGCATTGGAACTTGTGCAACACGCCCCGCCCTTCGAACCCACAAAGGCCTTGATAGCAGCGCTGGAATTAACGTAGGTAATCGGCACAATGCGAGCCTTCGTGCCCTTGGTGGCACGCTCAATAGCTTCCCACGCATCCACCGCCTCGTCATAGTGCGCCATGTCCGCCATGGAGCATCCCGCGGATAGATCCGGAAGCACCACCTTGACATGCTCACTCGTCAACACATCAGCGGTTTCGGCCATGAAGTGCACGCCGCAAAAAACAATCCACTCACTACCACGACGCTCGGCCTCTTCGGCAGCCATCTGACTCAGTTTGAGGCTGTCCCCAGTCAGGTCTGCGTGTTGAACAACATCATCCTGTTGATAGTGGTGCCCAAGAATCAACACGCGATTCCCCAGCTCACGTTTACGCGCACGAATCCCCGCCGCCAGATCAGCGTCGGCCATGTGCAGGTAACGATCGGGCAATGCTGGCTGCCAAAGCATCCCGAAAGTGTAGGGCTGACACGAGTAGTACGACAAGGATTCCAAGTGACTGTCTGCAAGTGCCCAACAACTGTCTCACGATTTCGTTTGGACCGGCTTTGAGGCATCACGGTTTCGTACTGGCCCGCATTCGCCTTACGAGGATGGCCGCTGAGCGCGGCCCTATCCTCTCCGGCGCCTGCGGCCAGGGATCGCGTTGATGCATCAAGGTTTGTCGTGGGTCGGTTGTGGCATTGCGCCTGCGTACTGGCCCGCATCCGCCTTACGAGGATGGCCGCTGAGCGCGGCCCTATCCTCTCCGGCGCCTGCGGCCAGGTGGAGCGGGTTCCAATCCCTAGTTGTCAACGTGCCGTGCGTGTTCGAGCTCCCGCAGTGAGCACGGGATCCTCGGTAAGCGGCGTGTGAAACTGAGAAGTCCGGCAGTTGGACGTACGCCCCGTGGGTGCCAACCGGACGAACAGTTTCGCCCGAGGCTAAGCGGAACCTGGTGGAGCGCAGCCGTCCGCGTCCGAGGGTCCCGCGCGCAACGGAGGGGGCGGTGGACGACTGAACACACTTCCCGCGCGCAACCACGAAATTGAGGACAGGGGTGAACGGCACCTGTTGAGGGGATTGGATTCCGTATCCTTTGGGGATGCTCGCCGATCTTGAACAAGCACAGCTTGAAGCGCAGTCCGCCTTGGCGGCATCAGTGACCCCGGATGCCTTGGATGCGTGGAAGAGCGCTTGGATTGGTGGCAACGGTCGCTTGAAGTCCATGATGATGGCGCTCAAGGATGTACCCAAGGAGTTGAAGCCTGCTGCTGGGAAGCGGCTCAATGAGTTGAAGGCTGCGCTTGAGACCGCCTATGAGGAACGACGTACGGCGGTCGATGCATCGGCGGGGCCGCGCGGTCCGATCGTTGATGTTACGGAGCCAGGTATTCCGCTTGCGGAGGGGTGTCGCCATGTGCTGAGCCGCACCATTGATGAAATCACCGAGGTCTTTGGTCGCATGGGCTTCACGCTCGCGGAAGGACCGGAGGTGGAAGATGAGTGGCACAACTTCACCGCACTCAATATTCCGGAGAGCCATCCCGCGCGCGATGCGATCGACAACTTTTATATGGGCGAGCAAGGCGGAGTGAAACGCTTGTTGCGCACGCAGACCAGCACGGTGCAGATTCGTGCGATGGAGACGCAGTCGCTACCCATCAAAGTCGTTGCCACTGGCCGTGTCTATCGGCCTGATACGCATGATGCCACGCATTACTCCATGTTTCACCAGATCGAAGGTCTCTACCTTGATCGTGGGGTAACGATGTCAGACCTCAAGACCACGTTGGTGCAGTTTGCACATGCGTACTTTGGTGCGGAAGCAGAAGTGCGGATGCGGCCGAGTTTCTTTCCGTTTACCGAGCCAAGTGCTGAGGTAGATATGAAGATGCGCATCAAGGGCGAATGGAAGTGGGTTGAACTTGGCGGCTGCGGAATGGTGGATCCGAACGTGCTCCGCTCTGTCAATATTGATCCGGAAGTATGGACGGGCTTTGCTTTCGGTCTTGGTATCGAACGCATCGCGATGCGTCGCTACGGAATCAGTGACATTCGATGGCTCTATGAGAATGACGCTCGGTTCTTGCGGCAGTTCTAACGCGGAGTGCGGCACTGAGTGGGGGTTCGGTCTTAGTCCTTGACGCCCATCTCTTTATGCGCGTGTTCACGCAGTGCCTCAATTTTGACGATCAGCGCGTTGGCTTCGTCAGTCTTGCCGGCAACAATCACATCTTCCAGATCCAGGAGAAGGCGCAGGTTCTTGCGGAGGTCGCTGCGGAATTCGTCTTCGATCTTGGCCTTCGCGGCATCGTCAGCAGCGCTCTTGAGGTACTCCGCTGGAACAGCGGTGGCCTTGGCTGCGGCGCAGTTGCGCTCCATCTCGGAGACGATCTTCAGGCACTCGTTCTTCTTTGAAGCATCGCTGATGGCACCCTTCAGCGCCTTGAGCCCGCGATTCATCCCCTTCATGGAACCTTCGAGGCTGACTTGCTGTCCGCCACCGCGGCCGCCACGCTCGCCACCTTCACGGGGGGCCTGGCCACCCTTACCTGAACCGGTGCCGGCTGGTGCTGCCGGCGGCGCGTCTTGAGCGATGGCAATCGGTGCGAGAGCGGCGGTGAGCGCGAGGCTCAGGCCAATGAGAGCGGTAGTGCGAGAGATCTTCATAGTGATGGATTTCAAACCGAGTGAATAGAAGTCGCGGTGAGCGATGTTGCCCTCAGCGACCGAGTACGGGTGGTAGAACGATCGAAACCGCTATAGATTGCTCATTCCGACTACGTCGTGTAGTCGGCATTGAGTTCCACGTACGCCTTGGTCAGCCCGCAGGAGATGAACTCTTCAGCGCCCGTTCCAGAACCAAGGTCTAAGTGTACTTCAACCATGGACTTGCGGAATGCAGCCTCTCGTTCCGCCAGTGGAGTGTCGGATGGGGATCCACTGCTGAACAGCGCAATCCCGCCCACATTCAGGGTCAAGGCGTTGACGTCGAGCGTCACTCCGGCACGCCCGGCTGCGGCCAGGATTCGGCCCCAGTTGGGGTCACCGCCGGTGACGGCGCATCGAACCAGAAGGCTGGATGCAATCGACTTGGCGACGCTGAGCGCGTCCGCATCGGATGGGGCATTGGTCACTCGAACATGGATGCCGCGTTCGTAGCCTTCGCCGTCGCGCACGATCAGTAGCGCGAGATCCCGTGAAACTTCCTTGAAGGCTTGTCCGATGGCATCGGGCGGAAACGCGCCGGCCGCACCGGATGCGAGCGCGAACACGGAGTCGTTGGTGCTGGTGTCGCCGTCAATTGAAATGCGGTGAAAGCTGCGTTCGACGGCCGCGCGGAGATGTGCGTCAATTTCGGATGGAGTCAATGACGCATCAGTAGTGATGACACTGATCATGGTGGCCATGTTGGGGTGGATCATGCCTGCGCCTTTGGCGCATCCCACGACAGTACAGCTTCGTCCTTGGTGAGTCACAGTGCGTGACGACCACTTTGGATACGTGTCCGTGGTCATAATGGCGCGCGCAAATTCCTCAATGCTGCCATGCGCAGCGCGCGCAGCCATCGGCGCAATCTGTGGAATCATCCGGTCGAGCGGCAGTTGCACACCGATCACGCCGGTGGAGTTGTGTTGCACGGCGATTGATGCGATGTCGCAGGCGCGTGCCACGGCATCGGCAATTTCAACAGCGCTCGCCATGCCACGATCGCCAGTTGCTGCGTTGGCGCAGCCTGAATTGACGAGAATGGCGCTGCAATGGCCGCGACTTTCGCGCAGGTGGCGCCGGTCTAATTGCACCGGAGCCGCGCAGACTTGGTTGGTTGTGTACATGGCTGCGAGCGTTGCACCCGTGGGGCAGCGGATCATGCCCATGTCCATACGCCCGGGCTTCTTGATCGCAGCACTGGCTGCGCTGGACGTAAAGCCGAGCGGAAGCATTGGGGCTGCGCCCGCCGGACCATGCGATGCATCACTCACCATTGTTGGCGCAACGCTCGTCATCACCGCGATCCAATTCCATTGGGGGCAATATCGTGGATCAACGCAATCTCATCGCATTGTTCGCGCTTGGGGCACGCGGAGCAATCTTTGAGGACCTTCTCAGGCAGGCTGTTCACGCTCACTTGTCGGAAGCCAGCCTTCTCAAAGAAGACTGGTGCGCGCGTGAGGACGAACACTTTGGGAATGTGCAGTTGTCCAGCAAGTTGCAGGAAGTAGCGGACGAGGCCTTGGCCAACCCCGCGACCCTGCGAATCTGGGTGAACGCCGAGCGAGCGGATTTCGGCAAGTTGCGGCGTGTAAATCCACAGTGCTGCGCAACCGACCACTTTGCCATCAAGAACAGCAACACCGAAATCAAGAATCGCCTTCATGATGTCTTCGCGGCTGCGTGGGAGATTTTCACCGTGCTCGGCCCAATGATCAACGAGCCAGGAAATGGCGTCAAGATCATCAGCGCGCGCTTGGCGGAACTCAACTTCACCCGCAATCTGGTCAGGAATCGCGCGTTCGCGCAACATGCGACGCACGCGCATGATGGCGTCTTCAACGGCGCTTAACGAAGTTCCACCTTCAACAGAGCGCTTCTCGAGCGTTGATTCAACGGTCAGTTGCGTGAAGACGTCCTGGTTTGCCTGAGGAGCTTGTTCGCGAATGGTCTCCAGCGACAGTTCTTCCAAGGAACGATCTTGAGCGATGGCAGTACGCACGAGGCGACCCACTTGGTGGTGCGCATCTCGGAATGGAACACCGAGGCGGACCAGGTAGTCCGCCAAGTCCGTGGCGTTGGTGTATCCATCAGCGGCCGCCAAGAGGGCGCGGTCGCGATCAATCACCAGGCCAGCGAGCATGGGTGGCAGGATGCGCAGGCACAGACTGAGGTGCCGCATGCTGTCAAAGAGTGGCTCCTTGTCTTCCTGCAGATCCTTGTTGTATGCAAGCGGAAGTCCCTTGAGCGTCACAAGCAGTGTGACGAGGTTGCCAACCGCGCGACCACTCTTCCCACGAATGAGTTCGCACGCATCGGGATTCTTCTTCTGCGGCATCAGACTGGAGCCGCTGGTGAATGCATCCGGAAGTTCAACAAGTTTCGCTTCGCTGGTTGAGTAGAAGATCAAATCCTCAGCCATGCGCGAAAGGTGCAGCGCGCACAGGGTGCAGGCGGAGAGCGATTCAACCACGAAATCACGGTCGCTGACGGCATCCAATGAATTGGCAGTCGCGCTGCGGAAGCCCAAGTCTTTGGCCAACACGGCGCGGTCAATGGGATACGCAGTGCCAGCAAGCGCACCGGACCCAAGCGGCGAAACACGCACGCGCTTCAGAGCATCACCCAGGCGGTCAGAATCCCGGCGCAGCATTTCGACGTATGCCAGACACCAATGCGCAAAGAGAATCGGCTGCGCATGTTGCAGGTGCGTGTAGCCCGGGAATGCGGTGTCCTTCTCGCGTTCAGCAAGATCGACCAGTGCAGTAATGACAGCCTTCACCTCGGCTTGACGCAACTTGAGTTGACGCGCAGTCCATAGGCGCAGATCAGTGGCAACTTGATCGTTGCGACTCCGTCCGGTGTGCAACTTCTTGCCAAGGTCACCAACGCGCATGACCAGCTGTCGTTCCACCCACGAATGAATGTCCTCATCCTCGGCTTGCGTCAGGATGGTGGGATCCTCATGCCATGCGGCCAGAATTTCGCCGAGCGCCTGCTCGATGGACCGCTGCTCGGCAACCGTGAGTACACCGGCGCGAATGAGCGCCTTGCTCCACGCGATACTTCCTTCGATGTCCTCACGAATGAGCAACTGATCGAAGGGAAGGCTGTCGTTGAACTGGCGGAACAGTGCGTCCGCCTGGCCTTCAAGGCGTCCTGCCCAGATGGCGGTGGTCATGAGCAGTTTCCCTTTCCGCCGCAGCAGCCGCCATTGGCGGCAGTGGCGGTGGTCGTTGCGGTGGCTGCACCGCCGAGTCCGTGTGCCGTTGCCAATTGCGCGGCTTCGACGT
Organism: Planctomycetota bacterium; assembly: GCA_039796075.1. GTDB lineage: Bacteria > Planctomycetota > Phycisphaerae > Phycisphaerales > SM1A02 > UBA966. The sequence goes on from JBDKKN010000111.1 coordinate 14,130, forward strand.
TGGCGGCCTTGGCATCAGCGCTCAAGCCCAAGAGGGCGCGAATGCGCATGGGCAGGCTGAACAGGCGGATGAAGCCCTCGCTGTGCTTGTGGTCATACACCTCGTCTTCGCCGAAGGTGGCGAAGCCGTGATGGAACAGACTGTTGGGCGATCGGCGCTTGGCAGCTTCGGCGTGGCCCTTGTAGCAGCGCACCACCACTTCGCCGTCCATGACTTGCGCGATCGACTCAAAGCCAGCCCACATCGCCTCGCGGAGGGGGCTGAACCAGGTGCCGTTGTAGATCACCTTGGCAAACTCAAGCGCCATGCGCTCGCGGTAATGGAGCGTCTCGCGGTCGAGCACGAGTTGTTCAAGTCCACGCAGAGCTTCCATGAGAATGGTGCCGCCCGGGGTCTCGTAAACGCCGCGGCTCTTCATGCCAACCAAGCGATTCTCGCAGATATCAATGCGACCGACGCCGTTGCGCGCGCCGATGGCGTTCAATTCAGTCAGGAGCGCCACTGCATCGAGTTCCTTGCCATTGACGCTGACGGGATAGCCCTTCTTGAAGACGATGGCAACGTCTTCGTGACGGTCCGGCGCATCCTTTGGACTGGTGGTGATCATCCAGACGTCTTCCGGTGGGGCATTCCACGGGTCTTCCAGTTCGCCGCCCTCATGGCTGATGTGCCAGATGTTTGCGTCGCGGCTGTAAATCTTCTCAGCGCTGGCGGTGGTGGTGATGTTGCGCGCCTTGAGGTAGGTCAGCATGGCCTCACGGCTCTTCAGATCCCAGATGCGCCACGGGCTGATGACTCGCAATTGCGGTGCCAGCGCGGCGTAGGTGCTTTCGAAACGAACTTGATCGTTTCCCTTACCGGTGCAGCCGTGGCAGAGTGCGTCGGAACCGGTGGCAAGCGCCACTTCAACCTGCGCGCGGGCGATGATTGGTCGGGCGATCGATGTGCCCATCAGATAGCGATTCTCGTACACCGATCCAGCGATTGCCATTGGGAATGCAAACTCACGGAGGAAGGTCTCCTTGAGGTCAACGATGATGCACTCGGACGCGCCGGTCTTGGTTGCCTTCTCGCCGATGCCGTCGAGTTCGCGTTGACCTTGGCCGACGTCTGCCACGCATGCCACCACTGTGCAGCCGTACGTTTCACGAAGCCACGGAATGATGCACGAGGTATCGAGTCCGCCGGAGTAGGCGACGCAGACTTTCTTTGGGGTGTTGGCAGCGGTGGAGTTGTTGGTGTTGTTGTTCATGGTGTTCTTCGTGGGAAAATAAGTGAGTGAATGGATAGCGTTATTTAGTTACTGGAGTGCAGGAGTGGGTTGGCGCGCATGCGCATTATTGAAATCGTCGCTCTTAGTCAGCGATGACTTGGGTGAAAGCAGGTGACAGAGCAGCGCATTCTGCGCGTGCATGCGATTTTCAGCTTGATCAAAGACCACTGAGTTGGCGGAGTCAATCACCTCATCGGTGACTTCCTCGCCGCGATGCGCAGGAAGGCAGTGCATGAAAAGTGACTTTGGTCCAGCGATCGCCATGATTTCGCGATCCACTCGATACGCTTCGAGCGCGCTCTTTTTCGCGCTACTTTCCGTCTGGCCCATACTGGTCCAAGTGTCGGTGTAGACAGCGAACGCGCCCTGAATGGCACCGATGTCGTGAGTGATCTCGATCCGCGCGCCGGTGCGCATGCTGCGAGCAACGCACTGACTGACCACGGTGCTATCCGGCTCGAAGCCCTTGGGCGTAACCACCGTGATTCCAAAGCCGAGGATCGATGCAGCCTCAATGAGCGAATGGCAAACGTTGTTTCCATCGCCAACCCACGCGAGGCGCGAGTGATTGAGATGAAAGCCGCGTTCGACCAGGGTCTGCAGGTCAGCGAGCGCCTGGCAGGGATGGTGCATGTCGCACAGTGTGTTGATGACTGGAACACGCGTGGCTGCCGCAAGGCCAACCACTGTGGAGTGGGAGTGCACGCGCGCCACGATGGCATGGCACCAGCGCTCAAGGTTTTTGCCGTAATCGCTGATGGTTTCACGGGTGCCGAGCGGTGATTCGCGGTGGTCAAGGTAAATGGCTTGGCCGCCCATACGAAACACGCCAACTTCGAAACTCATGCGCGTTCGTAGTGATGGCTTCTCAAAGAGCATGCAAACACTCTTGCCGGACATGGCGCCAGCAACGCGCGCAGGGTTGCGCTTGAAGTCGGCGGCCGTGGCAAGGATGTCAAGGATCTCGTGTTGCGCAAGATCGCTCAAGCGCAAGAGGTCTTTGCTTCCGATGGGTTGGAACGAATTCATGAGTGAGTTGCTCCGGTGAGTGCGGCGAGCGTTGCTGGCGTGATCGAAGTGTTGTTCGTTGTGGCGAACGTGGCAGAGGTGGCAGACGTGACCGATGCGCTTGGCAGCACGCGGGTACCGATCGCAGCGCCCGTGGCAAGGGCCTCGAGCGCTGCTGGATCGCCCCATGACGCAATGACAACGGGAACGCCCGCGCGCTGGGCCGCATCAAGTGCACCGCGTACTTTGGCAATCATGCCGCCAGTCACGGTGCCGTCAGCGATCAGGGTCTCAGCCGCTGATGCGGTGAGTTCGGCAATCACCTGACCGTTCGCATCTTTGACGCCTGGCACATCGGTGAGTAGCAGCAAGCCTTGTGCGCGCAAAATCCCCGCAAGTTGCGCCGCGGCATCGTCGGCATTGACGTTCAGGAATCCACCTGCCTCGCAGACGGCGATCGAGGAGAGGACTGGCAAGAATCCCCCGGAAAGCAAGTGGTGAACGAGCGCGCCGTCGCCGCCGACGAGTTCACCAACGCGGCCAGGGTCGAACGCGAATCGCTGCGTTTTTACGGCACGTGACAGGTGTCCATCCGAGAGGGTGAGGCCAACGGCGGAGACTTCGCGCGAAAGGAGCAGCCCAAGGAGCTGCGTGTTCATCGCGCCCGCAAGGACAGCGGTGACTTGTTCAACTGCTTCGGGCGGGGTGATGCGGATGCCTTCACGACGTTCGGTGTGTAGGCCGACGCGTTCAAGCTGGCGATCGACGGCTTTGCCACCGCCGTGCACAATGACCAACCCTCCCGCATGTAGTTGGTGCATGCGAGCGAGCGCGTCAAACACCTGTGGGAACTGCGCGGCATCATCGAGCAGTGCGCCCCCAAGTTTGACCACTAGTGGTGCGGGGCGCATTAGGACATCACCTCATTGGCGAGCGCGTGCGTACGGCGCGCGATGCCGAGGGCGGTTGTTTCATCGAAACCAAATCGCAGGTTCAGGCATTGAATAGCTTGACCAGCCGCGCCTTTGACAAGGTTGTCGATCGCACTGGAGATCACCAAGTGCGTGCCGGTGTCATCTGTCCCGAGCGCGATATCGCAGCAGTTGGTGCGCGTCACGCTGGCGATCGATGGCCAACGGCCGGCGGGCAGCAATCGCACGAACGGAGCTTGCGCGTAGGACTTCTCTAGGCATGCGCGCGCGTCAGCCAGCGTGTAGCCGGGCGCCAAGTCTGCGTGAATGGTGGAAAGAATGCCTCGGTCAAGGGCCACTAGGTGCGGCGTAAACAGAATGCGCACGCCCGTTTCTTGCGCCATTTCTGGCTGATGGCGATGCGTCAGCACGCCGTATGGCTGCAGACTGACTTCGCAGAAGAGGCTCTTGACGGCCGCTGAACGCCCAGCACCGCTGACACCCGAGGCGCTGTCAACGATGACTGCGCGCGTTGGATCAATGATGCCAGCAACGACGAGTGGACGTAGCGGGAGAATGACTGATGTTGGATAGCAGCCCGGGCACGCAATCAAGTTCGCGGAGCGAATGTCATCAGCAGCGAGTTCTGGCAGTCCGTAGACAGCATCGGCAAGCAGGGCAGCGTGGCCGTGTTCGAATCCGTAATGCGTTGGATAGAGCGCTGGATTCTTGAGACGAAACGCAGCGGAGAGGTCCAGGACAACGATGCCAGCGGCAAGCAGCATCGGTGCCAACTTCTCGCTTGCCTCATGCGGAGTTGCAAGGAAGACCGCGTCGGGTTCGCATGCGATGATGGCTGCCGCATCGGCAGCACGGACCGGGAGATCCACGGCGCCCGCAAGACGCGGAAACAGCTCTGACATGAGTTCCGGCTTGCCATCAGTGGCGCGGCGTTCGCTGCCAAATAGACCCACGATCTCCGCGTGCGGGTGCGCGGCGAGCAGGGTGGCAAGTTCAGCGCCGGTGTAACCCGGCGCGCCGACAATGACAATACGGATGCTGTCAGCCATGGGACCAGATCCTTTGCCGCAGTTAGGCGGCGGAGCGAGCGAGGCGCTCGATGGTGCGTGCGAGGGACGCAGCCGCGTCAGAATCCTTGGCGGCTACGAAGATGGTGTCATCCCCGGCAATAGTGCCGAGGGTGCCGGGTAGACCGGCGCGGTCCAGCTCAATGGCCAGCGAATTCGCATGACCGCTGGGTGTCTTGAGTACGACGAGCGTTCCGCCGCGTGTGACAGAAACCAAGTGCTGACGAAGCGCGGCGCCGAGCGCGGCCTCCCGACCTTCGACGGGCAGGGCGGGGTTAGTGCCGGGCAACATGTAACCGTTGGCACCTTTCACAAGCCCCATCTCTGTCAGATCACGCGACAGGGTTGCCTGTGTGACATCAATACCTTCGCGACGCTTGAGAAGCGACGCAAGTTGCTGTTGGCTCCACACCTGATTGCTGCTGATGAGGGCAGCAATACGAGCACGGCGCTGAACGGGACTGACGGCAGTTGCTGTCATGTGCATGAATATACATGACAGTGCATGATTATGCAAGCAACAATTGGGCGATATTTTGCCAATGTCTTTCGTTGCGGTCGAAGTGAGTTGAGGCGCCAACCGCCCCCTCCGTTGCGCGCGGGACCCTCGGACGCGGACGGCTGCGCTCCACAAGGTTCCGCTTAGCCTCGGGCGAAACTGTTCGTCCGGTTGGCACCCACGGGGCGTACGTCCAACT
>JBDKKN010000112.1:0-2540 GCA_039796075.1 Planctomycetota bacterium
TGCGATCGGCTCGCGGGTATCGCAGTCACGGAATTGGTTGGGCCGTCGATGGCACCCGGTAACGACCGGAAAGCAAAGAAGAAGGAGCCGCGCGCTTCGATGCAGGACACACGATTTGAGCGATCAGAACTCAACGCGCGTTCGCTCCGACGATTGAAGTCGATTCTGACGGACGCGCAGGCGCGGGAAATCCCGGCGCTCGCCAAGACTTCGTCGAAGCAGGTGCAAGCAACCGCACCGGGTGCCAATGGCGCGAATGGCGCGAACGGCGCGAACATCACCAACTACGGAACAAGCACCACCGGCGCAGGACTCAGCCCCGCGCCCACTCCGCCGGCACCGGCCCCGAAGTTGCCGTAATTCGGCTGTGGATGCCACCGCGGCCCTTCCACTCGGTGATCACCTGCATCCATACTGGCTTCATCGCTACGGCCAGGTCGTCGCGCATGCGATTGGTGACGGCTTCGTAGAAGATCCCATCGTTACGGAAGCTCTGGTGATAAAGCTTCAGGCTCTTGAGTTCGACGCACACCTTCGCTGGCTGATAGCGCAGGATGATTCGCCCAAAGTCCGGATGCCCAGTCTTTGGGCATGTTGACGTGAACTCCTCGTTGACGTGCTCAATGATGAACGGCGTATCGGATGGGGCTGGGAAGCACTCAAGTAGTTTCGGGTCTGGCATGCGGGAAGCGTATGCGCTCAGGCGCGGCGCGTCCTGCGCTGCCCACCCAAGTGCTTCACGGGGAGTAGGTTCGTAGCAGCTTTTCCACTTGGGGCTGCGCCGGCTCCACGGCCAAACTTTGCTCGAATGCGCGGCGAGCCTCTTCACGGGCGCCGCCATCCAGACGGTCGCTTAATAGCCAAGAATTGAGCGCGCAGACGCCAACGCCATTCCATGCCTTGATACTGCGTGGATCTTGCTCCGCTGCCGCACGGTACGCCACGATGGCGCGGTCATAGTCCGCAGCGCGAAATGCCAGCCAGGCAGCGCGCTCACTCGCCACTGCGGATGGCCAGCGGCGCGCAAACTCGCTGCCAGCGCTTGACGCCTCCGCAAATCGGCTCTCGGCGGTGTACGCAGCAATCAGTCCGTCCATGGTGCTCTCGGAAACTTCGCCGAGTGACACGGCCTCCTCAAAGGCAGCGCTGGCCTCAGCCACGCGACCGGCAATCAGGTACGACCGCGCCACCCGCGACCACACGTCGGCATCTGCGCCGGCATCCGCTGCAAGCCGTTGTAGGAATGGAATGGCTGCGGAGGCATTACCAGAACGCTCCAGTGCATCGGCAATGCCGGCAATGGCACGCATGTCGTTTGGTGCAAGTACCAACGCTTGGCGGAAGCAACGGACCGCGTCATCATTTCGCTGTGCTGCAAGATGTGTGCGCGCGAGACCGATGTGCGCATCGACGTTGCGCGGATCAGCTTGAATTGCTGCTTCGTAGGAGCGCTGCGCGGCGCGGATATCACCCTGCTCCAAGGTGATCGAACCGACGGCAACCTGCACGTCCACCAAACGCGGATTTTCTGCTAGTAACGAGCGGAATTCCACAAGGGCTTCTTGATAATCCCCGCGGTCTGCAACGCCCTGCGCGCGCCGAAGGCGGTCCGACTCTTCAGCCGTTGGAGCAACTGCGCCAACGCGTGCCGCGGTGAGTTCCGTATCCGACTTTGCCCATGGCCGACAACCACTCATCAGTGTCAGCGTCACCGACGCAAGCAGCGCCAGTGACAAGGCGCGTAGCCACGCGGCGTTTGCGCGGTCGGGATCCCGTCCGCGAAGTTTGCCTTCCTTCGGCGTTTCCATAATCATGGGAACGTGACGAAATGCCGACATGTGCGCAATCGCCGCAAAGCACGGCTTGCCACAGGTGCCGCCACCAAGATTTTCATGCCGGTCAAGATGTGAACCGATGGCGCCCTTGGAATCGTTGACATGAATGACCCGCACATGGGCGCGCCCGACGACGGATTCAAATGACTGCCAGAAGGACTTCGCTTTCGCTGCCGTCGAAGTGTCATGGCCATACGCAGTGGCGTGACACGTGTCGAAACAGAACGCTACGCGTTCCGGGTGCTTGACCGCCCCGCGAATACGCGCAAGATGCTCCAGCGGTCCGCCGAGGTTTGTGCCGCTACCGACGGTGTTCTCAATGCAAGTGACGGTGTGATAGCCCTTGGTGGATTGATGAATGGCATCAAGTTCAACTACGAGCCGGCGAATGCCCGCTTCTTCGTCCGCTGCATTTCCAGCCTTGCCAAGGTGCGCGCCCGGGTGCATGACGCAGGATGGAATGCCCAGTTGCTCGCAGCGTTCGGTCTCTTGCAGTTGCAGCGCCCGGCTCTTGTCGCGCATATCGGTGTCAGGTGATGCAAGGTTCACCAAGTAACTGTTGTGGCTTACCAAGTGCCGCTCCGGATGGACATGCCAACCGGCATCCTGAACGGCGGACCGAAAGTTGGTTGTTTCCTCATCAGTCAGCGGCTTCCACTTCCATTGCCGCTGATTCTTGGTGAACACTTGCACGCAATCGAGACC
>JBDKKN010000113.1:0-12806 GCA_039796075.1 Planctomycetota bacterium
TCAGAATCGCAGGTCAAATCAGCGATCGTCGCCTTGCGGGTCGGACGCTCTCCGAGGCGATGAATCGGCGCAATCGGGAACAGCTGGTTGATGGCCCACACATCGGGCATGCTCTGGAAGATTGAGAGATTGCAGAAATACGTATCGCTCAGCGCGCTCTCCAAATCTCCAAGCTCCTCGGGCGGCCGGCTCATCGAACGCGCAATGTCGCGAATCTTGGCGCAGCTGGCCCAGAAGATGTTGTCGACCAACGCGCGGTGTTCCAGGCTCATGAGGCCAACACTGAAGAGGCGCAACGCCTCATCGCGATCCTCAAGCATGTCGTTGTAGTGCTCAACAAGCCGACGCTCAGCGATGTTCTTGTAGACGTCATAGATGTCAACAAGCGGTCGCGGCAATTCGGTCTCGCCAGCTGCCGGCGGTGGCAACTCAGCGGGAACAGTGAAACGGTCAAGTCGATTGGCGCCAAGCACATCAAAGATCAAGACGCTCTGCTGCGCAACCATGGCGCGGCCCGACTCACTGACGATCGTTGGATGCGCTACGCCCTCTTCATCGCACACGGTCATGATCTTGTAGACCACGTTGGAGGCGTACTCCTGCAGGGTGTAGTTCATGGAGAACTCAAAGCTAGTCTGGCTGCCGTCGTAGTCGATGCCCAATCCCCCGCCAATATCGATGTACTTCATTCCCGCGCCGGCCTTGGCCAACTGCGTATAGATGCGCGCGAGTTCATTGATCCCCTGATTCACCTGACGAATGTCATGAATCTGGCTGCCCATGTGGCAATGCAGAAGCTGCAGGCAATCTTCCATTCCCTTGGAACGGAGGATCGAGAGCACTTCAAGAACTTCGGTCATGCTGAGGCCAAACTTCGCCTTCAGGCCACTCGAATGCCGCCAGCGACCGGCGCCCTGCGCAGCCAAATTGACGCGCACGCCGATGGTTGGACGAACGCCGTGCTGCTCATAGAACCGCAAGATCAACTTCAGTTCGGTGATGTTCTCGATCACCGGAATGATGTTGCGACCAAGCTTCTTGGCGAGCGCGGTGAACTCAATGTATCGCTCTTCCTTGAAGCCATTGCAAATGATCAGCCGCTCCGGAGTGTCGCTGGTCATCCCCATGACCGCCAGAAGTTCTGGCTTGCTACCGGCCTCTAGGCCAAAGCCGAGACCCTTGCCCGCGTCGCGCACTTCTTCAACAACGCGTCGCTGCTGGTTCACCTTGATTGGGAACACACCTTGGTACGTGCCGTGATATCCGTGCTCAACAATCGCACCGCGGAATGCTTCGGCAATGTCAACCAAGCGCTGCTTCAACAGGTCGCTGAAATGGATCAGAAGCGGAGTGCGAAAGCCGCGCTCGCGCATACCGGCGACCACTTCATAAAGGTCAACCGCAATGGCGGGGTTGCGCTGCGGATGCACCACCACATGGCCGGCCGCGTTGACGTCAAAGAAGCCCTTGCCCCAGTTGCGGATTGAATAGAGCGATGCCGACTCCTCGACACTCCACCCAAGTTCGGTGGCCGCTCGCGTGGCGCGGGAGCGGGGTGCGGGGACGGGAACGGATGATGTGGATTCGGTGAGTGTGTCTGCCATCGATGGAGCGGCGCGCGGTAAGCACCACCGGCGCCAAGGAGCAAATGATAGGAACAATGTCGAAAAAGAAAAGTGAAATCGCCGCGAGTTGTCAGTTGCCGCCCCGCACGGCGCGCATGCCCGGATCAGCGTGGCGCACCGGAGCGCAGCCGAGACGCGTCATCAATCAGTTCCGCCGCGCAAACTGCGGGTAATCGCCACTTCATGCATCCGCACGCTGGCGCGGTCGAGCGCTTCTTTGGCCTGATGGAAGGCGTTGGCATCCACCGACCGGGGATCGTATTCCGCGGCCGAAATATGCCCCTTCAGGCTCATAATGGCTGATTCGAGGGTTTCAAGGTACGCCGGCTCCAGCTCCTCCCGAACCCGCGCAAGGGCATCGCTGATCCACTTGAGATCCAAACGAGAAGTCGCCACGAGGTCCACCACCCGGTGGCGCTGCATGTCCTCGCGGGCGTGGGTGAAACTCTCCGCCTCCATCCGATCCACATCGGCGGCCGTGAGCCCATAGGTTGGAACGACCTGTACGGCGGCACGCCGGCCACTCCGGCGCTCGGCGGCGGTGACGGAGAGGATGCCATTGGCATCCACCAGGAATTCCACCTCAATCTGCGGAATGCCGGCCGGCATGGGTGGAATTCCGCGCAGGTCAAACCGAGCAATGGAACGGCAGTCAGCCACCAGCTCGCGTTCGCCTTGCAAGACATGGATGCCAACATTGACTTGCCCGTCAACGGAGGTAGAGAACATCTCGGTCGCTCGGGTTGGAATGCTGGAATTGCGCATCACTAGTTTCGCCACGGCGCCGCCCACGGTTTCGATACCAAGGGACAGCGGCACCACATCAACCAGCAATAAATCACGGCGCTTACCTGCGAGCACTGACGCTTGCACGGCGGCCCCCAGCGCCACCACTTGGTCTGGATCAAGCGCCGCATACGGATCCCGTCCAAAGAATGCACGAACCGCCTCGCGGACAGCAGGAATGCGCGTGCTTCCGCCGACCAGCACCACGCGATCAATATCTGGGGCTCCTGCGTCACGCATGGCGCGGCGACATGCGTCGATTGTGCGCGCCACCAGCGGCGCGATCATCGATTCAAATTCCGCACGTCCAAGCACGCGTCGGTAGGTGCGATCAACGCCAAATGAAACTTCCAGCGTTGCACTGTCCGCCGCTGACAGGGTGATCTTGGCGCGCTCGGCAAAGTTCCGCAGCGCTTGCCGAGCCGCCGGCGGAAACTCCAGTGCAGTGCCAAATGCGTCACGGATCTCGCGGGTCACCAGCGCAATGATGGCGTCATCAATGTCATCACCACCAAGACGGGTATCGCCCGCGGTGGAGAGCACCTGAAAGAACTCGCCGTCATCGGGTCCGCCCGGCACCAACTGCAATACGGAGACATCACATGTTCCACCGCCAAAGTCGTAGACGACAATTGTCTCTGACGAAGTGCGTCGACGCTCGGATGCGCCAATTCCATAGGCCAACGCCGCAGCGGTTGGTTCATTGACAATGCGAATCGCCTCAAGCCCGGCAAGCCGCGCCGCGTCACGGGTGGCCTGTCGCTGCGCGTCATCAAAGTACGCAGGAACCGTGACCACCGCACGCTGAACAGGCACTCCAAGTTGGCGCTCGGCGATCTCTTTCAATGCGCGCAATACATGCGCAGCCACTTGTTGCGGCGTGATGACGTCTCCAGCAACGGCGAATGCCGCCAATCCATGCGGACCTGCAACAACGCTGTATGGCAACTCACCAACCGAAGCGCCCTGCTCCGCGAAACCCCGCCCCATGAAACGCTTGGCGCTATACACGGTGTCCACCGGATACTCAACCGCATGTGCGCGCGCGTCATGGCCAATCACCGGCGCCACGCCTGCCACGAAACGCACCACTGAAGGCAAGAGCGCGCGACCCGCTTCATCCACCAGGATGCGCGGCCCCGCGTCATCGCAGTACGCCACCAATGAATTGGTGGTGCCAAGATCGATGCCGACGATCGGGTCAGTATTTGAGGAGGTCATCGCCATTGCGGAGATACTAGGTCCTCAGCCCATGTCAGCCCATGTCAGCCTGTATCAACTTGTGTTCATACTCCGACTGCAGACGTGTCATCGCGTTTGCGTTCCCGCATCCGGCAGCCGCTGCATAAAGCGATCAAAGCGACGTGCCGCCGCCTTGGAAAGTACTTCCACCACTTGCAGCACATACTCGTTCGGGCCTTGGATAGTGAACGCGCGTTCCGATTTACCGCTGATCAGCACCACCTCAGCAACCGGGGTCTCTGCCGTATGCAATGCTGGGTCTGCTGACGTCATCCACTTGGCTGCATCCACAAGCTTACGCAATCGAAAGCCCTCTTCCGCAGTGATCCGCCCGGTCCATTCCGACTGGCGATTGAACGCCGTCAGACCGCCGCCGTACGACAGTGATCCGTCGGCGCGCAACTGAAAGTAGTCGTATTGGCGCGTATCAACGCGCGCGTACCACAGCCGCAAACCTAATCCGTCGGTGCTCGAATCCTCATCATGCGGCGGCACGATCGGCGCAGACTCGCACGCGGTAAGTGCCACGGAAACCACTACCAGCGTGGCGCAAAGTGCGATGCGTGCTACGTGTTTCATTTTCGAATGGTTGCAGGTTGCTGAGCACGAATGGCTCGGTAAACGGCGTACGGATCAGGGCCGAAGTCATATCGCTCGGGAGCAATGTCTTCAGCGCGATAGTCGGGAAGCCAACTCAGAATGGCAAGGGTGCGAATGATGCGGACTGCCGCAGCGTCAAACGGCTGCGCGTCAGTCGCACGACGAACAAACGTCCATGTCTGCCCGCTAGCGCGGAGCGTCATGATTGCCAGACGCTCACCACGGGGCACTCGCAACATGTCCGGATTGGGCGGACCATTCGCGCTGCGTTCGTCGGTAAATCCGTACTGCGCGCACAAGCCCCAAAGAAATTGCACTTGGTCTTCGTAGAGCCACCGGGTTCGACCGGGGCGTGTTGATATGTCAATAAATGGACTCGCGTCCGCGTGGAGCGCCCCGTCCGGCAGCACCACGTATTTGGCCTGCCGTTCCTCCACTTTGAGGAGTTCGGGAGCTCCAAGACCTACCAAGACCGTGACATCCAACGTGAAATCCGGCGGGTAGGTGCCGTCGGCAAGGGCTGGAGACTCTGCGGGTGCGCCCCGGCTGGACTCAACAAACTCTTCTTGCGCGGCGTCGGTGCCCGATTTCGTGCCGGATGCTGGCTCCAACTCGGCCACTTGATCGGACGGAGGTGCCGCCGGTCCGTCAGCGGTCCCAACCACGCCGCTACAGCCCGCAATCAAGCCCGCAGCGGCAAGAAGCGCGCAGACAGTCATTTGGATGCGCACGGCGGCCGTCACGGTGCGCGGAATGCTACCCTTCGACCCTTCACCATGCGAACAAGCGTCACTTGGATCAACGACTACCTCGATCGCCCCGCTACCGCCGAGGAGCAGGCTGACCTGCTCACCGCCGCGGGGCTGAACTTTGATGGCGGCGACGACGCCGACAACGGCGAACGCTGGCAGGAGATTGAGACCACATCAAACCGCGGCGACTGTCTCAGCCATCTTGGTCTGGCGCGGGAAATTTGCGCCATGAGCGGTCGCATACTGAAAGCACCGGAAGGTCTCGCCAAGGCAACTGGCAGCGCTGTCTCCAAGTACATCGCGGTAACTAACCACGAGCCCGCTCTGTGTCCGCGCTACACCGCTCGCGTCATTCGCGACGTCAAAGTTGGCCCAAGCCCCGAGTGGTTGCAACGACGCCTGCGTGCCATTGGTCAAATTCCGCGCAACAACCTGGTGGACTGCACCAACTTTGTGCTGTTTGAGTTGGGCCAACCCACCCATGTCTTTGATCTTGACTTGCTACATGGCGCGCAGGTGCAAGTGCGGCGCGCCCACAAGGGCGAACGCTTCCTACCAATTGGCGACGGCGCGCAAGAGGTCACCCTTGCAGGCGGCGAATTGCTGATTGCGGATGCTGACCGCGCGGTTGCTATCGCCGGCGTCAAAGGCGGTGCACTGACGTCGGTCACTGCCAACACCACCAATATCTTGGTGGAGGCTGCGACCTTTGATCCCGCCACCGTGCGCAGTGCGAGCCGTTCACTCAAGATTGCCAGCGATTCTTCATACCGCTTCGAACGCGGCGTTCACCCGGCGGATATCGATGCGGCTGCTGAACGGTTGGTGGCCTTGATCCTGGAAACTGCAGGCGGAACGCTCTGTGACGGTGTGGTGGAAGCAGGCGCGCCGCTGCCGGCTGCACGTCGCGTTTCCGTTCGACCAACGCGCGTCCGCGCCATCCTGGGGACGGACATTCCGCTTGAAGAAATCGTCCGCGCACTGGCGACCTTGGGATTCTCACCGGTCGTTCGTGGCGATTCAGTGGACTGCTCGGTGCCCGCGCGACGGCTTGACGTTGAGCGTGAAATTGATGTCATTGAGGAAATCTGTCGCATTCACGGATTGGACCGCATTCCACTCCAAGAAACACTGGCGGTGCGGGTTGCTCCGGTAGAACCGCAAGTCGCTGCGCCGCGTGCGGCGAAGGGCCTCCTCGTTGGTCTTGGATGCATGGAATGCATCACGCACTCATTGATCTCCGAACGCCACGCTGCGCCGTTCTTCCGCCCCGGTTGCATGCCACTGCGCGTCAGCGATGAACGCGCCGGTGGAACGCCAGTGCTGCGTCCATCAGTTATTCCCAGCCTGCTTGAAGTGCGCCGACGCAATGCCGATGCAGGCATTGCCCAACTGCGCGTCTTTGAGTTTGCTGGTGCATTCGCATTGAACGCCGATGGCAGCCACAACGAACGTTCGTTGGTAACGCTTCTCTCTGATGCACCAAGCGACGCCGACGGTGCCATGCGCTGGATGCGCGGCGCCTGTGAACGAACCGTGCGGCTCTTGGCTGGAAATCACGCCGTATTGCAGGTTTCGGCAATGGCTGAATCCACCCGCGCGGCGTGGTACGCAAGCGAAGCCGTACTCACCGTGGATGGAACCGCTGTGGCGACTTGGGGCATTCTGACTCCCGCAGTCACTGCGTTGTTCGGCCTTGAAGGAACATTCACGTCCGCCGAACTTCTGCTTCGACCCCTCTACGCCAACTTCCCTCCGGAGGTCCGCGCGCAAGCATTGCCTTCGTTCCCCAGCATCGAACGCGATCTGAGCGCCATCCTGCCCGAGACTGCTACATGGTCAAGTATTGAAGCGTTGGTGCACGGGTTGGCGCTTCCCTGCTTTGAGTCGCTGGGTTTTGTAGGCACGTACCGCGGTAAGCAAACTGGCGCGGGGCGAAAGAGCGTCACCATGCGACTGACCTTCCGTGCCCATGACCGAACGTTGAAGCGCGAGGACGCTGAGGCTGCCATGCAAGCACTTGCCGCTGCATTGCAATCGCAGTTGGCTGCAGAAATTCGCGCGTAGAACCGCCCCACTCAACCGCCGGAACAGGAACAGCACATGGCATTTCGAACACTGACGGTTGAGGAATTTTCAGACATGCTTGCCGCGAAGACGCCAGCGCCTGGCGGCGGTGCAGTGGCTGCAGTGACTGCTGCGCACGCGGCGGCACTTGGTGCCATGGTGCTTGAATTCACCATGGGTAAGCCAAAATTTGCAGCAAGTGACGAGAGCAACGCCTCAGCATTACGGCGCCTCACCCAACTGCGCCACCATGCACTTGAGCTTGCCGACCGTGATGCCGAGGCATACGGCGCACTCAATGCGCTCTGGAAGTTGCCGAAGGATGCACCAAGCCGACTGGAAGCATGGGACGCCGCCGTGGCCGCAGCGATCGACGCGCCGCAGACGATCTTGGATACCGCTGCAGAGATTGCTACCGCTTGCAGCGCCTTGGCCGCATGCACCAACGCCAACCTTGCCAGCGATCTTGCCATTGCCATCGACCTGGCTTGCGTTGCGGCACGCGCCGCGGCGCACAACGTGGAAGTCAATCTTCCGTCGGTGACTGATGACGGCGATCGCAACGTTCGCCGAGCAGCCATGACGCGCGCGCTTGCTGAAGCCGCTGCAGCCGGAGCACGCCACGCGTGAGCACGCTGGGATTGACGCTGGGCACAACCATCGGCTCAATGCTGGGCATGACGATCGGTTCCACGCTCAGCACCACACTTGGTTTCGCAACGCTCCTTGGCGCCGCGGCGCTACTGGTGAGCGGCGCCTACCTCGGCGGACTCTGGAACGATGCCGTTCGGCCCGCGCGGCGCAGCATGGGATGGGCACTTGGGCAAGGCCTACCGGCAAGTCCCGAAGATCTGAGCCTGCAGAGCGAAGAACGCAACACGGTGTTGAGTGACGGCGTGATGCCGGCGTGGTGGATTCGCGGTCGCGCGCCACACTCCGGCCGCGCGGTCATCGTGTTGCACGGACACGGCCGCTCGCGCTGGGATTCGCTGCGCCGCATCGGTCAATACGCTCAGGAAGCTGCGCTGATCGTGACGCCGGACCTGCGCGGGCATGGCGATGCCCCCGGACGCTGCGCCCTGGCCCGCCGCGAGGCTGGCGATGTGTGCATCCTGATGGCGGAGATTGAGGCGGAATACCCTGGTATCCGCATCACGCTGGTTGGACACTCGATGGGCGCTGTCGTAGCGATTCACGCCGCCGCGCAGCGCGCCGCAGCCGGTGCCCCCATTGAAGAGGTGATTGCCTGGGGCGCCTATGACCGCGTCGCAACGCCCTTGAACGCGCGCCTCAAGCTGCGCTCCCTACCAGCGCGGCCATTCAGCGATGCGATTCTCTGGATGTGTGACCGCGTCAACGGTCCGGAGCACGCCACGCAGAAAGCAGCCGCTCTCTTGGGGACCACACGACTCACGCTGCACGCCGACAGCCTTGACGAGGTATCGCCACTGGCTGATTCGCAGGCGATTGCCGCGGGACTGCCCAGCGCCACGCTGCACTGCAGCACGGGCATTCCGCACTCCGATCTGGGTGTTCAGTAACAACGAGCGATCACTTCGCTGGTTGCATCACTGCAGCGCGAGTGACAAATCCCTTGCTGTCCGACTTCATGCTCCACACAAAGGATCCGAAGTACTTCGCCACCATGGCGGCGTCCATCGTCTTCAACACGTCGTTGGAATTCCCTGGAACCTTGAAGCCAAGTCGCTTGGCCACTGAGGAATCGTCTGCTTTGCTCACTGCGTTGTCGAGTTTGGAATCATCTTCGCCATACTGTTCGAGCAGTTCGCGCTCAAATCCCCAACGCGCTGGCAGGTCGATGTAACCCCACGAAATCACCGCTTCTCCACCAACCGCCAGAGCGGCGGCCTTGTACGCCTGGTTGTCAGCGACGCTCGGCAAATCCTTTTGGCCCATCGAACGCATGGCCTGCTCAACCAACTTGCTGTCACCGGTTGCCATGAACCCATTGGCAACGCCGATCGACATCGGCAAGAAATCCGCTGAGAAGATGGTGTTGCCATCAAAGTCACGCGGCTCAAGTCCCATGGTGCCACCAAACTGAGTAATCATCGGCACCACCGCTTTGGGGTTGGTGCAGGTGACAATAGTCCCGGTCACGCGGCTCTCCGGCGTGACTGGCTGACGAATGGTCTCATAGGTCCAGATACTTGGTCCAAGTGCTTCAAAGCCCTTGGACATCACCGGTCCAAAGTTCACTAGGAATCCATCGATCTCCTGCGCTTGTTCCTCAGGAAGGTTGGCGACCACCGTGTTGATCAGGTTCATAAAGTTCTTCAATTGCACATTGACGCGGCCAAATGCCACCGCGTCCGGTCCGATCATCGGCGGCGGTGCTTCAATCGGCGCGCTTGGTCCAAGCAGCGCCCAAAGACCAACCCTGTCGCCCGGAACATAGATGCCCGAAGTGACTTCAATTTGCCCGCGCGGCGTATCGATGCCAATGCCAATGGTCCATGCCTGCACGTCGCCAACGAGTGGCTGCAATACCGGCTGCACCATGGCGAGCATGCCTGCGCCCTCACCTGCAATGGACTTCTGCAACGGTCCAGTCAGAATGACTACGGAAATATCCGTCTCGCCCAACTGATCCATCGCGCCTCGGAAATCGCTCTGTTCCGGCAACTTCGCTTTACGCTTGCCATCAAGGGCGAGCAGCGCGTCTTCCATTCCGCCAGCGTCGGTGGATGCCAAAAAACGCGATCCATCGCGGCAGTAGTAGACCTTCTCTGCATTCTTAGCGAATGACAGATCCATTTCAATACCCATCGCTCCACCACGACCATTTCGCTTTGCGGCAGACTTCTGCATATTGAGTACTTGCACCTCGCGACCAGCAATATCTTCCTTCTCAACCGTCACGCCATCCTTTTTCACGGACTCGGCAATGACTGCATCGAACAGCTTGGCCATGCCGTCCGCCTTCGCACCCCAATCTCCGTAGACCAGCGCGTGTGACTGCTCGACATCAAGCTCCTCATCATGCACAGTGAAGAGCGTCATTCCGCCCATGGTTGGCCAATCCACCGTGCCTTCAGGAATGCCTAGTTCCTTGAGGCGATCTTCCATGGCGTCCTGCGCACCCCCATCGGTGCCGAGCACTTTGGCCATTGGCGCCGTCTTCAGGAATGCCTGAATGGGCGTTTTTTGCCAACGCTCCACTGTCTGCATCAACTGATCTGCAGACACGATCACGTAGGTCGTATCCGGCGCAATCGCGCGGATCGGCATGGGGCCATCGGCGGCGAATGCCTGCGACGAGACGAGCGACACAACGAAGGCAACCGCACTGGCGGCAATGATGTTGATGTTCATGTTCATGGTGTTGAAGTGATGCAATTACTTGTTTGGCGAATCAGAACCGGGCACGGCACGCGCGGGACTCGCCGCAGGCTTTGATGAACCGTCCTCAAGTTCGCTCGGCGGACCTGGCTGCGGACGCGGCGGAGCTGGGTGATAGAAGTGACCAGAATTTGGGTTGTTCTTGTCGAACGCAAACGCCTCGCGGTGACGCACAAAGTCCTTCACGTACCGCGCAGGAATGGCAAACCCAACATTCTCACCAAGCGTGATCTTCATGTTGGTAATGCCCACTACTTCGCCGCGCATATTGAATAGCGGGCCACCGGAATTGCCGGGATTGATAGGCGTATCAGTCTGAATGTACGTGCGCCCGTCCAGTTGCATGGCGGGCACACTGACTACGCCTTCTGTGAGGGTTCGCTCCAGACCAAGCGGATTGCCGATCGCAAAGACACGCTGCCCTGCATCCAGGGCATCATCAGCCTCCACTGGAGCCACAGGAAACGGCTTGCCGTCCGGGCTCTTCAGTTTGATGAGCGCCAGGTCAAGCGAGTTGCTGACCGCCTCAATCTCAACATCGTCAATATCCGTGCGCTTCAAGCTACCGTCTGCTTGACGGACCCAAATGGTGGCGCGCAATGATCGCTCACCTTGAATGACGTGCGCGTTGGTGATGGCAAATCCGTCCGGACTAATGATGACTCCGGAGCCAAGACCGCCCGGGGTACTCACCTTGATCACTGAAGCGCCCAAGCCCTTGGCAAGTTCCTTGGGCGGCAGCGTTGGCAAATCCTTCGCGATGAAGAAGAGTTGTGACACATCAGGCTTCAGCGCTGCACCAGAATCTTCACGGGTGACGGAGTCAACCTGCTCCATGTCCACCTGCACCACATCGGCGCCCATATCGACCCAGACCGCGCGATCGGTCTGCTTCAAGATCTTGCCATCGATGGATGCCCCGCTCCGCAGTTTGACCACATCCCCGGATGCGATGGATGCGACAGCGACAGCAAACACGGGAACTATTGATCGGAAATTGATTTGCATGGTTCGATGACCTCTGTCGGAAACCTTACCATATGCACCTCGCGCGGCAGCCGCACGCGCGTCACAATCAGGCCGAGTAACCATCATGAAAATCCGCCCTCACCGCTCCACCGTCCGGTTCGCCTGCGCCAGCCTCGCTTTCCTGACCATCAGCGCCGTCGCCTTGGCCGCGGACGACATCGCCCGTCACTTTGGATTTGCTGCACTTGAAGTTCTGAAAGTCGATCCGAAGGCTGGACCCTTCGTGATCGCCGACATGAATGGCGACGGTTTAGAAGACATCGTGGTCATTGACAACTTCAAGAACCGCATCGACGTGAACTTTCAGAAGAAGGGCGCCAAGGAAACCGATGACGCGCCCGCCGTTCGCGGCGTCAACGAGTTCCCGGAACACTGGCGTTACAAGCGCGAAAGTGTCACCGTTGATCGTGCAGTGGAAGCCGTGGTCGCCTGTGACTGGGACAACGACGGACTCATGGACATGATCTACGCCGGCAACAGTCCTCCGGGAGTGGTGTTCGTGCGTCAGACCGAGCCGGGTCAGTTCAAGGTGGCACGCAAGCAGACCATTCGTAATCTTGGCTCCAATCCCAACGGGCTGGCAGTTGCCAATCTTGTGGGCGGAAGCGCCAAGGAACTGGTCAGTATTGTTGATGGCAAGATTTCCATCTGGCCATTGGACAAGGACACCACCGGCGCCCCCACCGAACTCAGTTCCGGTGGAACGCGCGTGGTGGCTGTGATACTGGAAGACTTTGACGGCAACGGAACCACTGACATCATTGGCGTCGTTCCTGAAGATCCCGCTCCAGTGCGCGCATGGTTCACCGAACGTCAAGGCGACAAGTTGTTTGTTGGCCCGCAAGTGCGCTTTGAAATGCCCGCAGTGCGCGAAGTCTGCGCCGTGCGCCTACCCGATGCCAAAGCGGCACTGATTGGCGCTGTGGAGCGACCCACCAAGCGGGTGACATTTAATCGCGTGGGACGCGGTCGCATTGAAGGGGCTGGATCTCGCGACTCCAGCTTGGTGACTTGGAGCTTTGAAGATCCCCAGAACCGCAAGCGCCGCACCGTGTTTGCCGACGTCAACGCTGATGGCATGACCGACGTGGTAGCCACCAACACACTGGCCAATGCAGTGATGACCTATCGCCAAGAGAAGGCCAAGGGACTCAGCGCACCGGTGGCAAGTCCATCGTTTGCTGACCTGGACGCCATCGCCGTTGCGCCTACCAAGGATGGAGCCATTGTCTTCAGCCTGTCGGAAAAGGAAGGCGTTGTGGGCCGAAGCGAAACCGGTCGTGATGGTTCGATCGGATTCCCGCTTGCAGTGCAGTTGGGCGCGGGACGCACGCCGGTGTCT
>JBDKKN010000114.1:0-6668 GCA_039796075.1 Planctomycetota bacterium
ACCTGGGCATCCTGCTCGCCGGATGGGGTGCGTGCGGCACGGGCACCTGCGCCGCGGACCTGAACGGCGACGGACAGGTGAACGGCGCAGACCTCGGCATCCTGCTCTCGGGTTGGGGCCTGTGCGCGGATTGACGGCGGGCGTGGCCAGGGGTGGCTGGTGCACCCTTGGCCACGCCGTCGACGCGGTCGCCGCCGGCGGCCGCGCTGCTTAGCGGTATCGCCGCCGGGTGACGCGGCATGCAATCGCCGCGGCGATGGTCAGTGCGCCGCCCGGCACGGGGACCATTGTTCCTTCGAGCATGTACGCCATGTTCACCGGCCGCTGCAGCGCGTTCCCCGGAACGCCGAACCCGCCGCCGGGATTGGCCTGCCAGCTGACGCCGTCGCCGATGTCCGAGATGACCACGCCGATCTGTCCGTTCGACCCCGGGTTCACTGCTTGCAGCGACATCCAGTACGAGCCCGCCGCCAGTTCGATGGCCTGCGGAAGCGAGAGGTCCACGCGTACCCCGGTACCGAACACCCCGTACGAGGCCGGCACACCGAGCGATGCAACCGCAAGCGCGGCACCGGCGCCGAGCGCGGCCTGTTGCGGCGACTGGTAGATGCGCAGCTCGAATCCCTGGATGCCGGCGAACGACCCGAACGAACCGTACCCCGCGATCACCGCAGAGACGGACTCGATTCGGAATGCCGAGCTCATCGAAAAGTCATCGAGCGCCAGCAGCTCGAATTGCGGCTCTCCGGGGAAGATCTGGGAACCGTAGCGGTAGAAGCCCTCGGGGCCCGACGTGGGCAGGTTCGTCGGGGTGCCGATCTGGTCGAAGATCACCTCGGCAAGCGCGCACGGGGCGAATGACAGCGCAGCAATGGATACGAACGAGAGCTTGACGTCCACGGAAGCACACCTCGGAAGGGAAGGGAGCGGAACCAGGCTGGCCGGTTCGCGTAAAATGTCAGGAAGCCAGATTCTGCACCGCCGCGGCGAGGAAGCAAGCTAAATCTTGGGCAATCGGGGGCTGCGGACGGTGGTCGGGACCGCGGTGGAGTACAGGAAAATCGCTCCGGATTTTCTGAGCGGAGCGCGGCGACCAGACCGACCCCGCAACGACAAAGCGGAAGGCGCTCGGGCCTTCCGCTTCAAAGTGAGGAGCCGCGCTGTCAGGATTTGACGCCCGCTCCGCGGGCGCCAACTCACGCGCGGGCTGACGCGCAGCGTCAGAACGCAGCGACGCAGCGCAACTGCGGCGCCCAGACCGACCCCGGAACGCAGAAACGGAAGGCGCTTGGGCCTTCCGTTTCAAAGTGAGGAGTCGGGCTGGCGGGATTTGAACCCACGACCTTTTGACCCCCAGTCAAACGCGCTACCAAACTGCGCTACAGCCCGAGATGAGGGTTACGAGTGTAGCGGAGAATGCCGCACCACAACTCGTGTGGCGCGAACAGATAACTCAACAACCTCAAAGGGCGTAGTTCAGCGCGTATTCAAGCGCGTAGTTCAGCGCGCACTCAAGCGCGGCGGCGGCGCGACACCACGCCAGCGAGCGCAAGTAGAACAAAAGCGCCGGGGCCGGGCACGATCAGGTTGGAAGTGAGTTTCTCAGAGACAGTTCCGCTGCCACTGGTGATTCCTTTGAGGTGCGCCACGAAGTCCCACTGGTTTGCACCGTTGAACACCGAAGCACTGTTGACCGCCGCCAGGCTTGCCGCAGCGCCACTTACTGAGAATGTCCACACGCCCGACGCTCCTTGCGCCAAACCGACGTTGCCTCCTCCACCGCCGTTAAATGAGCCGGTGGCGCTCGAGCCCCAGTCAAAGTCTCCAAACGGCGTGGCCGTCAGGGCATTGCCAGTGAGTTGACTGAACGGGCTCGGTGCCGAAGTCTGAGTCACAACGAAACTGGAATCCTGCATACCGACGACGAAGGCAAATAGGTAGGAAACGACCGACGACGTATTGGTCAGGTTCACATCGATCGTCGCCGTGCCACCACTTGTGTAAGACCACACAATTGTTCCCTGATACGCGGCGCCGTAACTCGTACCAGAGCCGACACCGGAGGCGCTATCGACATACACATTGACTACTGCGGCGTTCGCTGCGAAAGAAACAGACAACGATGCAGCGAACGATGCAAACGTGATAACGGATAGCTTCATTGGGAACTCTAAATGCTTGTTCTATAGCGTCGGGAAACGCGAATAGAAATAAGGGAAAGGACGCCTTGCTGGCGCCGTAAGGGATTAGATTCAGATTAATAACACGAACGGACTGAAAGGCAACCAATGAAACAATGGTTTTTGAGGGAATTACCCTGTCAACGGAATGCCGACCAACGGACAGCGGCAACCACCGCCTCGCGCCCATTGCGAACCGCAGATAATCCATGCCAAATCTGCTCAGAACGGCACCAACAAACCAACCTGCCCGCCGTACCGCTGCTTGTCAGTCATCGCTGCGCCATCGAATGCGATGTACGCGGTGATACCCTTGATCGTGGCAAATTGAATGCCCGCTTGGAAGTTTGCGCCGTACCGATCTTCTGGCGAACTAGCCATCTTGGTCGGTTCGCCAAGATTGAAATCACTGGTGTAGGTCGGCGTCCATCCAGAGCCAACCGGAATCTGCGCAATGAAGCCCGCACCGATGTACGGCGTCAGAATGTCGCTACCGATCTTGAACTCCTGCAGCAAGCGCGAGCCGACCGTGGGTTGCCACTGATTGGCGCTCTGTGAGTCAACCTGAAGATTCAAACTTTCGGCGCCATCTTCGTTGTATGAACCGCCCCAGTACTGCGCCCATGCCACGCCAACATACGGCTGCAGGGTGGTCTCATCATTCACCTTCAGATTCAAGCCCGCTTCGCCACCGAAGGAGAGCGACCACGCGTCGTTGGACGATGTGGCAGTGCGGTTCAGATCGATCGTGTCAATCTCGACGTTTCGCGTTCGATTAATGTCGTTGTAGCCACCCATGCCGAAGCCAGAGATGTAACTACCACCACCCGCGGGTACCCAGCTTCCGTAGATGCCAGCCATGACGGTGGTCACATTTTCATACTGCGATCCATAGGCGGTATCCATGGTGATCTGGCCTGGTCCAAGACCGGCGAAACCACCGATGATGCCGCCGCCGTCAACGGCCCAGTCCATACCAACGAGCGCCGCGCCGATCGATGCGTCATAGCCGCAATCGGTGCACGGATCGCCGTCAACATTTTCCCAGAATCCGTAGCCACGGGTCCACGCACGGGCGCCCTCATCAGGGGTTGGACCGTTGAGTGGCGCTCCGAATCCTTCTTGCACTTGCGGTGCCTGACCACCACTTGCATCGGCGGCCTTGACGGCTGCCGAACCAATGGCGCCGTCGCGCATCTGCATCAGACGCAGCATGGCGGTCTGACCAGCCATGAAGTTGGAGTCCATGACCACGCTCGGCGTGGCGTAGGGGTTGCGCTGTTGAGTGGCGGCGTAACTTGCTGGCAGCTCTTCTGGCTGTACAAGGAGGAGGAATCGGCTTGCGATGTCACTCGCATCAGCGTTGCCGACGGCCTGCACAAGGCGGAGTCGGTCATACAACTCATTCATTTCCTCGCCGGTGACCGGGCCACACGGCGTCTGAAACAACTCGTCAGGTGGAAAATCCAAGCCCGTCATGGAAATGGTGGCCCCAGTCGCATCGAATACCGTGGTGATAGTTGCCAAGCCATAGGTGACTGAGCCATTCACTGCCAAATCAAGCGCTTGTGTGTCGCCAGTACCTGGATCAAAGAGCAAGAGCATTGCCGATGTGAAGTTACCGCTACCAGTACCCGGCGATGAAATGAGGCGCCAAGTCTTGGTAACGCCGGCATCAGGAACAAGGACGCCCGGAGCGTTATCTGAATTTCGCACCGCAACAAGCGCACCGTTCATGGCAGCGCTCCCGGTAACCACCACTCGATCAGACTCACGCTGATCAACGGCACTCTCCGTCAAGAACACGTTCGCCTGCAGTGTCGAAGCGCCGGCGAGTGAGAAATTGCCATTGACATTCAGCGTGCCGGCTCGGCTCGGATCACCACCACTGGCGATCAACGTTGCGTCATCGATCCCGAGATTGCCATTGATGACCCCGGTGGCATTGAGAAACGACCCACCGCGAGCAACCACCGAACTACCGATAGTCCTGCCATCCATGGTGAATTCGGTGTCGTTGATGTCCAGTCCACCCAAGAGCGCGGAGGCATCACCATTGAAATTCATGGTGAGGCCGCGCACTTCTAAGGAATCAGTCGCGGCGGAAGTGATGGCGGTGTTCCACTCAAGCGTGGAGTTCGTGTCGCTGTACACGGTGGCGTCACCGAGGACTGCCAAATCCTGACCCACTGCGCTACTGAAGTCGATATCAAAGCGCACCGATGCATCGCCGCCGATACGGATTCCCGCATCGCCAACGGCGCCAGTACCGCCGACTGCAACCGTGCCATCCCGCACATCAAGCGCTCCACCGTAACTGCCGAGAAGGTTGAGCACCAACGTACCCGTGCCGAGTTTCACCACGTCATTGGTGCCGACATCAAAGATCGTGCCTGCAACCGTCAGCGTTCCTGGCGCAATGTCAAGCGTGACATCAGCGTTGTCAGCCCGAACATCGCGCGTCAGCGTGTCGGTACCGCCACCAAGATCAACTGCAAGGACTGGCGTTCCTACTCCTGAACCATCGCCGAAGATGATCTCGCCCGCTCCGAGTTGATCACTGGAACTGATTGCGAGCGCTCCGTCTTCAATAGTGGTGTCACCGGAATAGGTGCTTGCCTCCGTCAGGGTCAGCGTTCCGGCACCGCGCTTTACCAGGCTGGCGGTACCGCGGTACTGGCTGGCAACGAGGCTGGTGGTGAGGTCAGTGATACTGCCCGAATACTGCTGATTACTTGCAATATCAAAGGTCACCGCTGCGGCCGAACTGATATCGGCTTCAATGATTCCGTCAGTACCGCCGAAGGTTGATTGCAAGAAGTCCGTATCCGTTACAACCATGTCGGAAATGATTCCGTAGTTGTAAACCTGCTGGCGCGGGTCGCCACTCACGTGACTGAGCTGGTATGCAAGCCCCGGTGCCAAGATGTCGGTTTGTAGGCGCGGTTGGGAATCACCGCCCGCCAGGAACAGTACAGAACCGGTCATGGTCCAGTCTGCGCCGAGATTCCAGCCCGTGAGCGTGGAGCGCGCCAAGTCGGTGCCACTCCAAAGTCCGTTTGGTCCAAGGGCCACTGTCTGACCCGCTGACGTCAACTGAATCCCCCCGAAAGTGGAAAGGTTGAGGGCTGCGAAATCAAGATTCAGACCACCGGCTCCGGTGAGGTTCACGGTGTCACTGATCGAGAACTGCTGAAGACCGGACGGGCGGAAGACGGTCATCGTCAGCGTGCCTGCGGTGTATGACAACTGGAACGTATTACCAGTGGTCTGATTCCAAAATGGAGGATTTGTGCTTGCGGTGAATCCGCCGTCAGCGGCTATCACCGCCTGTTGATCCGAGTTGATGCGAGCACCACCAAGGATCGCCCCCTGGTATGTCTGCGGCTGCGTCAGGCCGTACTGGAGGCGCGTACTCGCCCGGAAGTCCGCCGGGTTGAGCGTCGCGGCGGATTGGGCGCTGATCACCTGCGCTTGGGCAGCGGTCACGGCAAACAGCACCGAGGGTGGCAGGACCAAGCAATGAACGCGGGTGAATCGGTGGCGGCGGGTAGATCCCATAATTAACAATTCTCTCAAGAATTTCATAATTGGGGTCAGTCGATGATCCAAATGAGTGATTTTTTACGTCTGTTTTGTAGAGACGTGCTGTTTTGGCGTCACCATGGACCGTGCCTAGTAGTTCGCCTTAAATCCCTGAGAGACAAGAACATAATGTTATTTCGTCCCCTACTCCCCCTGACCTGCGTCGCATTTGCATCCTGCCCTGCGTTTGCTGGAATTGAACTCTATACAGCCGACGTCAAGATCTACAGCAATCCAAACCAAGCGTCCGCCGCCTTTGGCGACTCCTACGGTGCGATCACGGCTGAACTCGCCACTGGCATCTATGGGAGCGTGACATCCACCCTCACCACGGCGGCAAGCAGCATCACCATGAATACGGCCATGGCCGTCAACGGTGGCGTCGATGGCGAGGGCAACTCGTCTGCCCTCTACAGCTTCAACGAGGCCGTGCTGCTGACGGTCACATGGAATTGGACCCAAACCAATCGCATGGGAAGTTGGAGTGTTCAGAACGTGGGCGGCGCCATAGCGCACAGCCTGTCCTTCAACAATGGCGCGTTCACTTCGGTGGGTGGTGATTTCGGTCAAACCCCCAGCGGCACCTCGACCTTCGTCTTGGCTGCCGGGAATTACAAGTTCAACAGTGATTACCTCGCCAATTCCATGCCCGCGCAGTCCCAAGTGCAGTTCACATGGGGAGCAGTTCCTGCACCGGGTGCCATGGCCGCGTTTGCGCTCATGGGTCTGAACGGACGCCGTCGACGCAGTAACTAAAGCGGCGACCCTCGCTCTACATGCTAAAAACAACAGCGGGAGACGACCAATCGGTCGTCTCCCGCTTGTTTCAGGCGGACAGGGTGGGATTCGAACCCACGATACGGTTGCCCGTATACAGCATTTCCAATGCTGCTCCTTCGACCA
>JBDKKN010000115.1:0-7918 GCA_039796075.1 Planctomycetota bacterium
AAGAGCGGGCGCAAGACCCCGTACTTTGTGAACACTGGAAAGTATCGATCCGGCTCGCAGTTGGTAACACTCGGCCGCGCCTACGCCGACGCCATTGAACGATC
The DNA here is from genome assembly GCA_039796075.1 of Planctomycetota bacterium. Taxonomy (GTDB): domain Bacteria; phylum Planctomycetota; class Phycisphaerae; order Phycisphaerales; family SM1A02; genus UBA966. The sequence continues at coordinate 105 of JBDKKN010000115.1, forward strand.
GTTCCCCGAAGGGTTCGACTGCCTGTTTGGTCCTGCATACAAAGGAATCCCACTGGTAGTGGCCGTGTCCATGGCGTTTGCCGAACGTGGCCGCAATGTGGAGTTCTGCTTCAACCGCAAGGAAGCCAAGGATCACGGCGAGGGCGGCGTACTCATCGGTCGACCGCTGAAAGATGGCGACCGCGTACTCATCGTGGAAGATGTGACCACTGCAGGAACATCCATCCGCGAGACGGTCCCTGTTCTGCGCGCGGCAGCGAACATCACGCTTGCAGGCCTGGTTGTTTCGGTGGACCGCCAAGAGCGCGCCAACGATTCATCAACGCGCACCGCGCTTGCTGATGTGGGCGCGGAGTTCACCATGCCGACCGCAGCGATCGTCACCATTGATGAGGTCATTGAGCATCTCGGCAACCGCCTGACAAACGCGGACCGCGCGCGGATTGCCGAATACAGGGCGAAATTCGGCGGAAAGTGATGTGTGGCGCCCGCTCTGAAGCACTGACTTGCTGCGAATGCATGGCGTAGCTACAATTCGTCCAGTGACCACCCTCCGACACATGCAACGATTGATCGCCGTGATCTGCCTGTGGGCGTTCACTCTCGGCCAGGCATGGTTGTCGCCAGCAGCGGTTTGGTGTCACGACGCGGACACGGGGCTCGTACATTTCGAGGTCGCATGCGGCGACAACGCAGATCGATGCTGCACCGTCGAAAGCCATGTCCGTACCACTGATGCAGATCATCTGTACGGTGATGTGGGCGGGTCCGACGGGTGCGGATGCACGCATGTAGCAGCCGTCCAGGCGGCGATCCAGACTGATCGTGCTGAACTCAGTGACGTTGCGCCTGCAGCAGTCGCAACGATGATCGATCCATCCACGCTGATCAAGCCTGCGCTGCAGACTTGCGGACTGTGTGCGACGCCGGGCTGGCAAGTGCCGCGCCCGGTGGATCCGCTCGGTCTGATCGAGTTCACCATTCTCATCCTGTAAGCAACCTGCTGCCTGCGTTCGGCCACACGGCCGTACCGCTCGGCGATTCCGTCGCCACGCCTATCAAGGCGTGGTGTTGTTGCTGCAGTCACGCTCTGACCAATCCGCCATGAAAGCGATGCCCATGCACGTGCACTTGACCCACCATCCGCGCCGATTTAGCCCAACATCCGCCACTCGACTCACCGTCGGTATGGCACTTCCGCTGTGCGGAATCCTCACCGCCTGCCAACCTGCGCCGCGCCTTGACTTGGAGGCAGCAACCTCAATGGGTGACGCGGTTGGGCTCAGTGGCTCAGTCGAGTTCCGCAAACTCAGCACGGACGATTCCCCACTTGACGAACCCGCCGTCTCGGGGCGACTCACGCTGCCTGACGCCATGCGACGGGCCGTCACTACTGACCCCGCGCTGCAAGCCGCCCTCGCCCGCGTGCGCATGGCGGTCGCCGATGCAGACCAAGTGCGACTTCTGCCCAACCCCGTGATGTTCGTGGTGGTGCGCTTCGGTACGGGATCACCGCAGGTGGAAGCGTCGTTCGTGCAGGATTTCATGGCAGGTCTACAGATTCCGCGGCGCGCAAGTGCGGCGGACAATCGACTGCGCGCCAAGGCTGCCGATGCAGTGACGTCGGCGCTCGACGCCGCAGCAGAGGTGCAAGAACGCTACGCGGCAGCGCAGGCAGCGTCGGCGCTCGTGCCAGCGCTTCGAACACGCCTGAAGGTCATGGAGCAGATGACCAGCATCGCCGATGATCGGCTTGCCGCCGGCGAGGCCGGTGCCGGTGACGTTGCCACGCTTGGAGCGCAGCGCGTGAGTCTTGAGGTTGATATCGAACGCGCCGTACTCGCCGAGCGTGAGGCACGCATCCGACTTGCGCGCGTGATTGGCGAACCATCCTCTGCCGCCGTCTGGGAACTCGACGCATGGACTGCTCCGCCAACGGAACTCCAGCCAGAGTCCTCGTGGGTCAACACCGGACTCGCACGTCGCCCGGAAATACAATCAATCGGTTGGCAGCTTGCGGCACTCGGCGATGACAAGGCACTGGCACACCTTGTTCCGTGGGAAGAGGAAGATGCGCTCCTGCCCCTTCCAAACCCGTGGGAACCAGCAAGCGCCGGCGTCGATTACCAGAAGCAGGGCAACGATGCGATCGGGCCATCATTCGCCACACCTGTACCGATCTTTGACATGGGCCAGTCACGCCGCGCGCGCGTGAGCGCAGAGGTACAGGCCGCACGCAACGACATGCTCACCGCCCGTCGCACAGTGGTTGAAGAAGTCCGCACTGCGTACCAGACACTGCTCGCTAGCACTTCCAACCTCCGGCGCATCCGTGAGCAGTTGATTCCGCTGCAGGAACGCCGGCGATCCATCTCCGATGGCGCATATCGGGCAGGCGAGGCGAACGTCACCGTGCTGTTCCTCGCTGAGCAAGACTTGCGACTTGCGCAAACGCAGGCGATTGAAGTGGAACTGCAGTCAAGCAATGCACTCGTCAGGCTGCAGCGCGCCGTTGGCGGTGCCGCAGCCGCGCGAACGCTCACGAGCGCGTCAACCGCAACGAACATCCAGAACACCAACGCGCCCCAACTGACCAGCATCGAGAAGGTAACCCCATGATTATTCAACGAAATACAAACACCAGCGCCCGAGTCCGCAGCCACTTGTTGGCCACCGCCGCCGCATTCATTGCACTCTCCGTGTCGCTTGGTGGATGCGGGAAAGCACCCAGCGAAGCACCTGCAAGCGAAGACCACGGACATGATCACGCTGCATCGCACGATGCGGCACACGAAGCCGAACCTGACGCGACACACGAAGCGCCACACGACACTCACGACACACACGACACACACGAAGCGCCACACGGTGCAGAAGCCGGACACTTAGACGAAGTAACGCTCACCGCCGAGGCCGTCACTCGCTACGGAATCACACTCGGGCGCGTGAGCCGGATCGTGCTCGCGGATTCAGTGCTAGCACCTGCACGCGTTGCATTCAACGCCGAGACCATGGCGCACGTTGGTTCATCGCTTCGCGGTCGTGTTGTAGAAGCGAAGGTCCGTGTGGGCGATGCGGTGAAAGAAGGACAGGAACTCCTCATCATTGAGAGTCCCGAACTCGGCGAGGCGCAGGCTGACCTCCTGCAGCGTCGTACCACTGCACAAACAGCCAGCCCGGCGACCGATTTAGCGAAGGCCGGATGGGAGCGTGCGAAGGGTCTGTATGAACGCTCGCAAGGCATTGCACTCGCCGAAGTGCAACGACGCGAAGTTGAATATCGCAGCACCCTTGCCGTTCAGCGCGCTGCCGAAGCTGCGGCGACTGCGGCAGAAAATCGACTGCATTTGTTGGGAATGTCGCAGCAACAGGTTGATGCATTCCTGCAGTCGGGGCAGATCTCTGCCCGGTTCGCCATCAAGGCTCCCACGAATGCAACCGTAGTCCAGCGCGAAGTCACCTTGGGCGAACTTGTCGGACCGGACCGTGAATCGCTTCTTGTCTTGGCAGACACACGGTCTCCGTGGGTGCTTGCCGACGTGACCGAGGCGAACCTTCGGAACGTGACCATCGGTGCGAAGGCATGGGTCACTATCGGCACCGAACGATGGCAAGGCTCGGTCACCCTTGTATCACCATTCGTAGACACCGCCACGCGCACTGCTTCCGTTCGTATTGAGATTCCAAACTCCGGTGGCAAATTGAAACCCGGAATGTTTGCACAGGCAGAGATCGAAGTGCTGATCGAGGGCGGCGCCCTTGTGCTTGCGGTGCCAGACGAGGCGATCCAAACCGTCGAAGGCGGACCAGCCGTCTTCGTACCAGTGAAAGACGAACCAAACACATTCGCCAAGCGCGCCGTGACGATCGGCAAAGTGGTTGGCGGGATGGTCCCGATTCTCGACGGCCTGCAGTCGGACGAGGAACTGGTTGTTAAAGGAAGCTTCATCCTCAAGGCGGATCTTGGCAAAGCCGGTGCCGCACACGAGCACTGACCCACAGCCACTCAGGAACAGAACATGCTCGAATCAATTCTCAATCACTCCATCAAGCACCGCTGGATCGTGGTGCTTGCGACCGCCCTCGTGGCCGGTGTCGGTATCTGGTCGCTCGGCAAACTGCCGATCGATGCGGTGCCGGATATCACCAACAACCAAGTTCAAATCAACGCTGTCGCGCCAAGCCTTTCGCCGATCGAGGTAGAGAAGCAGGTCACGTTCACCATAGAGAACGCGCTCGCTGGCATCCCGGGACTCCAATCAACGCGATCACTTTCGCGCAATGGTTTCGCGCAGGTGACGGCCGTCTTCAACGACGACGTCAACGTGTTTTTCGCTCGCCAACAAGTGAACGAACGGCTCGGCGAGGCGAAGGATTCTTTGCCGCCAGACGTTGAGCCCGTCATGGGCCCCATCGCCACCGGCCTCGGCGAGATCTACATGTACACGGTTGAATTTGAGCATCCGCACGGAAAGGGCGCTGAAACCATCGCCGGCAAACCGGGTTGGCAGCCGAACGGCAGTTACCTCACCGCCGAAGGTCGCATGCTTGTCACCGATGTGGAATTGGCTTCATATCTTCGCGAGGTACAAGACTGGATCATCCGCCCGCAGTTAAAGGGCGTGAAGAATGTTGCAGGCGTGGAGGCAATCGGCGGATACGTGAAGCAGTACCACGTGCAGCCCGATCCAATGAAGTTGGTCTCCTACGGGCTGACGTTCACTGACATCATCGATGCGATCGAGCGCAACAACATCTCCACCGGTGCGGGATACATCGAGCACAAGGGCGAGAGTTACCTTGTGCGTGCAACGGGACGAATCGAACATCCCGAGCAAGTGGAAGAAATTGTGATTGCTACGCGCGGCGGCGTTCCGATCCACGTGCGCGACGTACTTCCTGACGGCGCACATGTGGGCATCGGACAAGAATTGCGGACGGGATCAGCCAGCGAGAATGGCCAAGAGGTAGTCGTCTCCACCGCCATCATGCTCTTGGGCGCTAACAGCCGTACAGTCGCCGCCGAAGTTGACGCAAAGATGCAAACGGTGCAGCGTTCGCTCCCGCAAGATGTGCGCGCAAAGACCGTGCTGAACCGAACGAAACTTGTCGACGCCACCATTGCCACCGTGCAAAAGAACCTTGCCGAAGGTGCGATCCTTGTGATCGTGGTGCTGCTAGTTCTGCTTGGAAATGTGCGCGCTGCTTTCATCTGCGCACTTGCCATACCGCTCTCCATGCTCATCACTGCCATCTTCATGGTGCAAGGCAAGGTGAGCGGCAATTTGATGTCACTCGGCGCGATCGACTTCGGGCTGATTGTCGACGGCGCGGTGATCATCGTGGAGAACTGCCTGCGGCGGCTGGGCGAAAAGCAGCACAAGGAGGGCCGCCTGCTCACGTTGCAGGAACGCCTGCACGAGGTGATGGTCGCGACCAAGGAAGTGCGTCAGGCCTCGGTCTTCGGCGAGGCGATCATTATCATCGTCTACTTCCCCATCCTTGCCCTCACCGGCGTCGAGGGCAAGATGTTCAGCCCGATGGCCATCACGGTCATCTTCGCGCTCATCGCGGCGTTCATTCTGTCGCTCACGCTCGTGCCCGCCCTGGTGGCGATCCTGATCCGGGGCCGGGTCAAGGAAGGCGACAACTTCATCATCCGGGGCGCGAAGGCGGTGTACGCCCCTGCCCTCCGCTGGGCCGTGCGATTCCGCTGGGGCGTCGTCGGGGCGGCGGTGCTCGCCTTCGCTGGGTCGTTGGTCCTGTTCACTCGCATGGGCCAAGAGTTCATTCCGACGCTTGACGAAAAAGATCTTGCCATGCATGCCATGCGCATTCCTTCCACGGGCATCACGCAGTCGCAGACGATGCAGTTTGACGTGGAGCGCGCGGTTGCTTCGATCCCTGAAGTGGCGTTCGTCTACTCCAAGACCGGCACCGCGGAGATGGCCACCGACCCGATGCCGCCGAATGTCTCCGACACTTTCATCATCTTCAAGCCGACTCAAGAGTGGCGCAGCGAAGCAGAACTTGATGCGCTGATTGAAGCCAAACAAAGCGCGTTAGCGGCGTTGAGTACCCACGCAGATGCGCACGAAGGTCACGCTGAAGAGGAAGGCGAGCCGGAACTCAAAATAGAGGGACACAAGGGGAAGTTGATTCAGCTGATCCAACTGATCGTAGCCGAGGTTCCTGGCAACAATTACGAATTCACGCAGCCCATCCAGATGCGCTTCAACGAGCTCATCTCTGGCGTGCGCGGCGATGTTGCGATCAAAGTCTACGGCGACGATTTTGTTTCAATGGAGAAGACCGCCGCGCAAGTGCTCGCTGCATTGCGATCCATTCCAGGTGCAGCAGACGCAAAGACGGAACAAACCGAAGGGCTCCCGGTGATGACCGTTGAGATTGATCGCACTGCGATCGCTCGATACGGCCTTTCAGTACATGATGTGCAGGAAGTCGTGGCGGTTGCGATGGGCGGACGCGAAGCTGGACAGGTCTTCGAGGGAGACCGGCGATTTGACCTCGTGGTTCGTCTGCCGGACATGATGCGCGAGCGCCCGGAAGCGATCGCGCGTCTTCCAATTCCGCTTCCTGCCTCTATCGACACGCCAACAGAGATGCGTCATGCTGGCGAAGGTCCGCGCGCTGAGCCCCCTGTTACGGAGGCTGGATTCGTGCCGCTCGGGAATGTGGCGAGTATTGATATTGCAGAGGGAACCAACCAGATCAGCCGTGAAAACGGAAAGCGACGAATCGTGATTCAGTGCAACGTCCGAGGCCGCGACCTCGGATCATTCGTCCAAGAGGCACAAGCGAAGATGGACGGAATCAAGCTCCCTGCTGGGCAATGGCTCGCATGGGGTGGCCAGTACGAAAATCTAGTGGCGGCCAAGCAGCGATTGTTGCTGGTGGTCCCGCTCTGCTTTGCGCTGATCTTTGCGCTGCTCCTTTCCATGTTCCGAAGCGCACGACTCGCGCTGCTGGTCTTCAGCGCGGTGCCGCTTGGACTCACGGGTGGCATCGCTGCGCTGTGGCTGAGAGATATGCCGTTCTCCATCTCCGCGGCCGTCGGCTTCATCGCCCTCTCCGGCGTGGCTGTGCTCAACGGCCTTGTCATGGTGTCGTTCATCAACCAGCTGCGAAGCGAAGGTGTCGGCCTCGATGCCGCGATTGCGCGCGGGTGCATGGTCCGTCTGCGTCCGGTGTTGATGACAGCGCTTGTAGCATCGCTTGGGTTCGTTCCCATGGCACTGGCGCATGGGACAGGCGCCGAAGTGCAGAAGCCCCTTGCAACAGTCGTGATCGGCGGTCTCGTTTCGAGCACGCTCCTCACACTTGTGGTGTTGCCAGCGCTGTACAGAATCTTCAATGGTTCCCGTCCCTTAACAAACTCTCAAACCGTGGCAAAATAAGTGCATGGACGCATTCCGGAACTTTGCAACCGTCTTGTGCGCCGCCTGTGCCGCCCACATCGCATCCGCCACTGACATCTACACCAGCAACTTTAATGACTACGGGCAAGGCACGCTTTCGGGGCAGCTCGCGTGGCTCGGTGTTGGTGGATCGTGGGCCGTCAGCGGATCCATGAACTCACCACAGATTGCAGCGAACCTGATTGGCCCAGGAGTGAACCCTGGAGTCTCTCCAATCGGTGGCACCGGATTGATGGTGCGCATCTGCACTGAGAAGTTCAACGCAGGACGAACCAAAGCTTGGCTTGACCTTTCCAACAGCGGTAAATGGGCCACTGCAAGCGCGGGTGGCAAAGATGTACTTGAAACATCCGTCAAGATGTTCATGCCAAGCGG
>JBDKKN010000116.1:0-2600 GCA_039796075.1 Planctomycetota bacterium
CCGATTGATGAATCCGCATCGGCCCGCACTGCACACTGGTACCCCGCTACCTTCGCCGCTTGCATGACCGCCCCATCATGCAAGCCAAACGGATAGGCGAGCGCCTGTACCGGGTGATGCATTTCCGCCTCGATCTTGCGCCGGCTTTCCTGCATTTCACGCTGTAACTGTTCGGGCAACACATCCGTCAAGCGTGCATGCGAGACCGTGTGCGACTGCACTTCATGTCCGGCCGCCTCCAATTCGCGCAGTTCTGGCCACGAAACATATCCAGACCCATTCGGCACTGGCCCCACTGCGGCCGTGTAGACGAAGAAGGTGGCACACAATCCGCGCGGCATCAATTCATCACGAGCCACCGCGCATTGCGAAGCCCACCCGTCATCAAAGGAAATGATGACCGGCTTGCCTACCGGTGCCACACCACGTGATGAGCACTCAATCAATTCACGAAAGCTGATGGAGCGGTATCCTTGCTGCACCAGCCAGTCCATTTGCGCACGAAAGTCTTCCGGCAACACTACCCATGGCGCCCAATCTGGGCGCGAAGGACCCCAGTTACCCACATGGTGGTACATCAAGATGGGAACCAGCATCGTGGCGGCACTGTCAGTAGCGACGCGCGGGGCACCAAGCAACGTGAGTGCTACGGCGCAGGCACAGGTGATGGCGGCAACGGCACGATTCATGATTTACGAGACCTGCGCGCATCCGCAGAAGTGGGCGAGATTCATAGCCATACGTTGCACTGAGTGAGTTTACGAACTCCAAACGCCGGCCGCTATGGTCTACCAACACCCAGAGTTCAATCTAGTCTGCCATCCGCATGTTCTTCGGCGCACCGGAATCCATCACCATACAGAGCGAGATAGCTGCCATGCGTGCAGAGCTTGCGTCGATTCGCGCAGCGCAGCAAGATTCGTGGGTCACTCAAGAACGCGCCACACAGATTCGCTCCGTTGTGCAGGATGTTCTTGCAGACAGCGCAACCAGAGAGTCGTTCCGCACCGACGGTGCGCAGTGCGGCTACGACCATGGCGCATTCATCCGCAGCAGTGATGGTTGCTGGACATTCAAAATCGGCATCATGGACCAAACTCGGTTCGTGTTCAATTCTGCCAGTAATCAAGTGGGAGACGACAACACGTGGGGAATGGAAACCCACCGCATCAACATCACATTCTCCGGAACCCTGGTGGATCCTTCGATCAGTTGGATGCTGCTCGGTGCTTACAACTCACAAGCTGACCGATTCATTACCGTTCCCAATGAACTCCGCCCCCTCTACGCGTGGGTCAGGAAAGACTTTGGAGACGGGCTCACTGGTACGGTTGGACTGCAGAATGTTCCGTGGGATATTGAAAGTGAATTCTTCGGCAGCAGCCGTATCACGGCGGGCGAATATTCCATCTTCAATTATCGCTTCGGCGCAGGAAAGGAAACCGGCATTTCTGCCAAATACCAATGCGACTGGTGGCGCGCCACCGCCGGGACATTTAGCCAACTGAATGAGAGCACTGAGAGTTGGGATTCCACCAGCAATCTTTCCTACGCCGTGGCGATGCGCGCAGAAGCAAAGCTGGGTGCAGAGTGGTCACAACTTGAATGGCAATCAAGCCTGCCGAACTCCACTCCGGGTGCCGTGTTTGGATTTGGAACAGTGTGGTCAAGCGGCCGCGCACAAAATCCAGAATCGCCACCCACTCCGTCCGCACAAGGATTCACCACGGATGTTCGGGCAACGCTTTCAGGAACCACACTCATCGCACAGTTTGCGTTGCTGCGCGATCCTGCGGGACTGCCACAACTCGCCTGGGCCTCCGGCGTCAACATGCAGGGCAGCACTTTCCTCACTGACAACTTCCAGGTGTTCGGCGAAGGCTCATGGATGGACGGCGCTGATGTGCCATGGATCGCACAGTGCGGCATGAACTTCTACTTCAGCGATCGCGAAGTGAAACTCACCACACGAGTCATCGTCCCCTTTGGTTCTGGTGAAATCAATGGCACCCGAAAGCTCGCAGGCGGTCTTGGACTGGCGGATTCCGGAAACAATGCCAGTTTGATAGTCCAACTGCAAGTGATGTTCTGATGCAACTCCAATCGCCGCGGCGTGCCACCATGGAGGGCTCGCCGTTGATACTCGCTACCCTGCACTGTTCGCACACCAATGAACAATCAGCGCATCATCACCAAGGCACTTGAGGATGCGCAAAGTGGACGCATCGAACAAGCGATTGCGTCGCTACGACTCTTCATCCGGATCAATCGCGGGCAGCAAGATGTGATTAGCCTCCTTGGCATGTTGCTCGTGCAGAACGGGCAGGCCGAGCAGGCGGTTCATCACCTGGCACAGGCTGCGGCGAGCGAACCAAATTCGGCATCGGTACACAACAACCTCGGCAACGCGTTGCACTCATTGCAGCGAAACACGGAGGCAGCCAAGCACTTTGAACGAGCGCTGGCGATTGATCCAAATCATCGTCAAGCCCTGTTAGGGCTCACCGGCGTGCGCATCGCGCTGAATGACGCAGAAGGCGCCATTGCTATCGCTGATCGTGGACTGGTGCTCAATCCACAGTGGCCACAGATGCAAATAA
>JBDKKN010000117.1:0-63858 GCA_039796075.1 Planctomycetota bacterium
CCACTCGGCATGATCCAAGCGCTGTGGACCGAGCAGCTGCCATGGGCCTTTGCGCTGAACTGCATCACCAATGATCTGATCTGGTGGGTGCCCTTTGCGCTGATCCTGAGACACGCGTGGACGGAACATCTGCGCGTTGCTGGCGCAGAAACACCCCAGTCCACTCCAAGGTAATGGCACACCGATGCCAAGTGTCTTCCATATTCAGTACGCAGCTACTTGGGCCCTGGTGGGTTTGATCTGGACCATTCAGATCATTCACTATCCGCTGTTTGGTCAGGTTGGACGTGAACAATTCATCAGTTACCACCAGCGGCATACTCGGCTCATCACCTTGGTGGTTGGGCCGCTGATGCTCGCTGAGTTGGGAACCGCGGTCTTGCTCGTACTCACCGGGACGCGCGATCCGTGGTTCCTTGCCAGCCTGCCGCTCTTGGCTTCGATTTGGATATCCACGTGGATGGTGCAGATTCCACTGCATAACACGCTGGCCAACGGGTTCGACGCGAAGGCCCATCAACGCCTCGTCACCAGCAACTGGTGGCGTACCGCTGCGTGGAGTGCCCGCGGAGTGTGCATCATGATGATGGCTTGAGCATGCTCTTGATCAGGAGCACGAGCATGGCTTGGCATCGCATGGATTAGCCATCACCATGTTGCCCCACAACCGCATTCACTTCTGCATTGCTTCAGGCGCCGGCAATTCCAGTCCCAGCAAGTGATGCGGCAGCGTTGAGATAATGTAGAAAGCGATACTCGCGATAGCGATCGATCGCATATCAAATCCACCTATCACGACGCATAGGGGAACCAGGCACGCAACGGTTGCCACCATCAGTGGAAAGCTCAGTACATGCACATGAAACATGTTTCGAAAGAAATGTGCCGACATCGGTGGCGGTTCCATCACGATGCGCGTCTTTGATAGCCGGCGGCAATGCCGAAACGCATGCACTCCAATGAAGTACATCCCAACGGCAAATAAGGGATCTGCGTAGTAAGCCAGCGCCACCACCAGTGCACTTTCGCACAGATCGCACAACGCTTCGCGGCGGTGATGGTGGAGCACCCGCATCCCCGCGCTGACACACGCGAGCAGCACGCCAAACAGGCTGCCCACCACCGCCCACGGCTGTAATGCCAGCGGATCGGGCTGCCATGCTCCGCGCGGCCACACACCCATCGCATTCGCAATCTGCCCAAACGGCTCCCACGCGGCCTCCGGGTGCACGGAGAACACGGTCGCAAGCAGCAGTAGCCCTCGGCTCGTTACCAGTGACCAGCGTGCCAGCGGTCCGTCATCATCGGCACGTAATGCGGTGGCATCAGCCATTCCAAAGTGGAAGACCGTCATGGCTAGGAATGCCAATACCGTGACACCCGGAACAAGCAGCAACGCCAAGAGGCATCCCGCCATCATGAGTAGATAGGGAACGAAGCCCCGCAGTTGCGCTATGAAGCCCGATCGATGTGAAAGGCGCGCGGCAACGGCCCAGTCAGCGCCCCCGTGCGGCATGCCCAAGACGATCAGCGCGGCAACGAAGGGCAAGGAGGCAGCGCGAACGGTGGTCGCTGGGCTCATCCACCCGATCAAGGCCGCAGAACTCAACACCAGCCACGGAATACAGCGAGGCCCCGAAAAAGCAAACAGCCCCGCCCTTGCTGGTTGATCGAAGTGTTGAACTTCGATTGTTCCAGTCAAGGGCGGGGCTTTAATCAACTCATCAGTTCTCAGGCCTTCTTCTCCTCGAGCGCTTTCACGCCCTGGTAGCAGACGAGCCCGAAGAACACCTTGTTGATGACGTCGGCGATGTTGTACAGAACTTCGCGCCAACTCTCACCATTCGAACCCGAGAGCGCCATGAGGAATCCGACTGGATAGATGATCCAGCCGACTGCCACAAAGAGACGCATCGTGCTGAGACTTGCAGCAATGCTCGGCGGTGCGCTCTGCATGGCGGTCGAAACCGAGGTGTAAAGCATGTACACGATGAACAGCCACGCAGCGCAGCTGACGATGTACCAGGTCCACCACTGCTGACCACCGGTTGGGCTCTCTTCAGCAACCCATGCGGTTACCAGCATGACCATCGCAGCGACCACGAGGTTACGGAAGAGTGATCCACCCTTCTTACCCATGTTCAGGAGCAACGGGAATTCCATGACAAGCAGTGGAACGGTGATGATCCAGTCGATGTAACGGTACGTGGTTGGGAACTGCTTGATGGTTGCACCAGCGATGCGCTGGCCATTGTCATCGAACAGGCTTGCCACGCCTTCAAGGTAAATACCACTCATGCGCCAGTAGTGGAATGCTGCGACGGCGCAGATGATTCCGGCGACGGTCATTGCCGTCTGATACTGCTTAGCAACAGTCTGGCGCTGCAGCCAGAAGTAGAATGCTCCTGCACCCATTGCTACGGTTGAGAGCCAGAAGAGGTACATGGTGACCCCTTCCATACTGAGGCCAGCGTTCAAGGCCTTCATCGTCGATGTCATGTCTGAGGCTGCGAGTGTCAGCACGGTAGAGATCTCCTGTTCACCCCAACTGTTCAACCAACGCGGTTAAACCTTGGGCGTATTATGTCGATAATAGGCATAACACAGCGTGCGGCGTGAATTCCTTGCATTGTTTTAGAAATTAGTGAATTTTGCAATTTCACAACGGCGCTTTTTAACCTTGGCGACAATTTATGATTGATTTCGGGTGACTTCGACGTACGCTCGAAATCTGAGCGAAAATTTAATGGCTGTCTTGCCCAAGACGGACCCGGCTCGACAGCATCCAAATGGCATCGCTAGAAAGTTCGGCGACCTCTACAGCCCGTATCGGGCAAGGATCCTTGCAATGGCTTCACACTTTCGATTCATCGGCGTGGTGCTCACCTGCTCAATCGTTACGTTCCATGCAGATGCCGAAGACGGCGCGCGCCAGTTGCAGACAACGGCGACGCGTGATGACAACGTTCGAGCCCCTGCACCCGCGGCGGGCGACTGGCGCGACGACTGGCGCCGCAACCGCAACCTGATCATCGAATCCAATCCGGCGCTTGAGTACGACCCGACCTCCGTCATGGTGATGTTCGCGCCCGGGACGTCTGATGGGCAGAGGGCCTTCATCCGCGCCGCCATCGCGGGCGTGACCGTGGAGACATGGGACAGCCTTCCGGGTCTTGAGCACCTTGCGATTCCGGGACGTGTGGAAGACGCCATCGCGGCAGTCAGCATCTTGGGCGAGATGACGCAGGTTGTGGAGTTTGTTGAGCCGGATTTCGTGGCGCATCTCAACGCGTTAACCAACGACACTTCCCTTGGCAATCTCTGGGCGATGAACAACACGGGTCAGGTGGTCAACAGCGATGCCGGCACAGCCGGCGCGGACATCGACGCGAACCTCGCATGGGACGTCGTCACTGGCTCGTCTTCCATGGTGGTCGGCATGGCAGACTCGGGATTCAATTCCACCCACGAGGATCTGGCCGCGAACCGCTGGACCAATCCCGGCGAGATCGCCACCAACGGCATCGACGACGATGGCAACGGCAAGATCGACGATGTGTGGGGCTGGGACTTCTACAACAACGACAATAACCCGACTGACGACAACGGCCACGGAACCCACACCGCGGGCACCGTCGGCGCGGTCGGCAACAACGGCAAGGGTGTCGTGGGCGTGTGCTGGAACGTCAGGCTCGCAGGACTCAAGATCGGATCCCGTAACGGTAGCATCCTGCTCAGTGCCGGCATCTCGGCCGTCGACTACTGCATTGCGAAGGGAATCAAGGTCTCGAACCACTCCTGGGGCGGGGGCTCGTTCAGCAGCTCGTTCGACGCCGTCGTCACCCGTGCACGCACCGCGGGGCACATGCTCGTGTGCTCCGCCGGAAATAATGGTGCCAACAGCGAGACGGCTCCGCTATACCCCGCGAGCTATGCGCAGGACAACATCATCGCGGTGGCAGCCACCACCAACGACGATGCGCTCGCAAGCTTCTCCAACTACGGTTCAACCCGTGTCGATATAGCTGCGCCCGGCGTCACGATCCTTTCCACGTACATCAAGGTCAACTCGAACAAAACCTACGCGTACCTGAGCGGAACCTCAATGGCCGCGCCGTACGTCACTGGTGCTGCCGCGTTGGTGTGGAGTCAGAACCCAACCTGGACCTACGCGGAAGTGCGTAACAAGTTGTTGTCGACCGTTCGCCCGATTCCGGCACTTTCCGGAAAGTGCGTCACTGGCGGCGTGCTCAACGTGAACAACGCGGTCCGCTGACCGACATCCGAGACCAGTGCTGATCGCAACCCCGCGCCGCTGGGTGACGCGGCGGCACCGCACACAACACACCCCGTAGCATCCCTGCTTCTATGCAGATCACCACCGATACACACGGCGACTGCCGCACCGTCATCATCAACGGCAACCTGGACACCAACACCGCGCCGGAACTTGAGGCGCATCTTGATGTCACGGGAGTGCGGGAAATCGTGGTCGATTTCACCAAGTGCCCGTTCATCTCCAGCGCTGGCATCCGGACTCTCTTGATGGCGCACCGGCGCATGGCTGCCGCGGGTGGCAAGTTCATTGCGCGGAACCTTTCGCCATCGGTGCGCGAGGTCTTTGATGTGACTGGCATCTCCAAGGTGATCACGATTGCAAAGACTGCGCGCGAGATTTCAATCGAAGGTCGTGAGCTTCTCTCCGCGGGCGTGTGCGGCGAATGCTTCCGTCTTGACAACGAGACGGTGGTGAAGCTTTACAAGGATGGCGTGGACGTTGGCATGGCGGAGCTTGAGAAGCGCTATGCGCAGGCGGCGTTTGTGCTGGGAATTCCAACCGCTGTGTCGTACGACGTGGTCACCTGCGGCACGCGCTCGGGGATCGTGTTTGAGTTGTTGAACGCTGAGCTCTTTAGTTCAGTGATCCGACGCGATCCGCAGCAGATCGATCGACACGCGAAGAGGCTTGCCGACTTAGCCAACAGCTTGCACGCGGCGACGGGTGACGCAGAAGTACTCCCTCGACTGAAGGATCGCATTCGCGATTACATCAACCAGTTGCGCGGGGTGTTTGAGCCAGCGGAGATCGCCCTGCTCTTAGAGCGCCTGGAGGTGATTCCGGATGCGGATACCTGCGTGCACTTTGACCTGCACTCCAGCAACATCATGGAGCAGGACGGCGAGCTGGTGATCATTGATATGGGCGATTTCTCGATTGGCAGCAACTACTTTGATGTTGGATTGATGTACTTGATCTACGGTCTACCGGAGCTGGGCATGTGCGCGCTTGCCACCAAGATTGATACTGCGCACGGCGTGCAACTCTGGAACAGTTTCGCCACGCACTACTTTGCGGGGCGACCGGCGGAAGAGCGCGCGTTCTTTGATGCGAACCGGTATTTCCTGGCGTCGCTCCGGATTGTGTGCGCGATTAACTATCTGCCGCATATGCGGGAGCAGTTCAGCAAGCAGGTGCGGGAGTTGTTGCTGCCGAAGATTCGGGTGGAGGCGGGGGTTGGGTGAATGTTGGGGGTACCGGGTTGTCCATGATTAGTGTGCACGTCCACTCATTGTCGGTTCGGTCGCGTGCCGTCAGTTGTTCCAGTTGCTCAACATCCGACCGAGGTCCGCGCCATTGACGAGGCCGTCGCCGGTCAAATCTCCGATCGGTGGGTTTATCTCGCCCCACAGGGCCAGCAGCAGGCCGAGATCCGCTCCGCCGATCTTGTCATCGAGGTCGAGGTCACCCCTCGCGTATTCGCAGCTGTCTGGAACGCCGTCCTGGTCATCGTCGGTCGAACCCGTTGCGATGTCGCATCGGTCCGGGATACCGTTGGTGTTGCAGTCCGGCTCAATGCCCGTCGCGATGTCACACGAGTCGGGGCGACCGTTGGCATTGCAGTCCGGCGTGGCTCCTGTCGCTACCTCGTAGTCGTCAGGCTGTCCATTGCCGTTGCAATCGCCGTCGCATGAATCCGGAATGCCGTTGTTGTTGAGGTCCGGTGCGCCGTTAGCAATGTCGCAGCTATCGGGAATGCCGTTGCCATTGCAATCCGGGGTGGTGGCTCCAGTGATTTCACACACGTCAAGAACCGCGTTGGAGTTGCAGTCCGGCGCGAGACCCTGCGTGATTTCCCAAGCATCCGGCAACTGGTTGCCGTTGCAGTCGCCCTTGCACTCATCCGGCACGCCGTTTCCGTCCACGTCTGTGCTGAGTCCCGAGGAAATATCGCACGAGTCGGGGATGGAATTGGAATTGCAGTCGAGCGCTGTAGCGGAAGCAAGATCGCACTGATCCGGCAGACCGTTGCTGTTGCAGTCCAGCGCCGTGCCTGCAGCAATATCGCAGGAGTCGATCACGCCGTTGGCATTGCAGTCAAGGCCGCCGCCTGCGAGGTCACATCCGTCCGGCACGCCGTTTGCGTTGCAGTCCGGCGAGGTACCAGCGGACACTGAGCAGGAATCGATCACTCCATCGAGATCGCAGTCGAGGCTCGGCAATCCCGCGATGTCGCATGAGTCCGGAGACCCATTGGCGTTGCAGTCCGCCACGGTGCCGCCGACAACCGTGCAGGCATCGGGCCGTCGATCGAGGTCGCAGTCGGCCTGGGTGCCGGAAGCGATCTCACACAGGTCGCTCGTGCCGTTGGTGTTGCAGTCGCCCGCGGCGGTGAGCACTCGTACGTTGATCCGTGCGGAGGTGCTGCACTCGGCGGCGTTAACCGTTGTTGAAGCCCCCATGGTCACCACCGCCGTGGAGTCGGTCACCAGACCGTTCCACGTAGCTGCCGGAATCGTGACAGTGGCACGGTCTGGCGTTGCTGGGCAGTCCGAGCCCCCAGCCACAAAGAGATTGCCGACCGAGGTGCCGTTCACCTTCACGGTTACAAACTCGTTGACTGCACCGAGGTCGCCACGGATCGACACGGTAATCACCGCATCCGCGGTGGCTGGCGAGAGTCCTGTTAGACGCGCCTCGGCAGGCGCACCTGCGCCGAATGGTGCAACCAATCCCGAAGCGCCGCGCACGGACCGGTCCTGACACTCGTCGAGGATGCCGTTGGAATCGCAGTCCACGGCCCCGGCGAGCAACTGGTCAGCGTCCAGAACGCCGTCGTCGTTGCAGTCCGACTCGCATTCGTCGAGAAGACCGTCGCCGTCGCTATCAAGGCCCGCACCAGAGAGCACGTCGCAGGTATCGGGGATGCTGTTGCCATCGCAATCGGGCGCCGTGCCTGACGCGATGTCAAAATCGTCAGGTACCTGGTTGGCGTTGCAGTCCGGCTCGCAGGCATCAATCTTCCCGTCGGAATCAACGTCGGCGGCCGTCCCCGAGTAGATCTCGCACTCATCGGGCTGACCGTTGCGGTTGCAATCGGTCACCACTTCGCACGCATCACCGGTTCCATCCTGATTGCAGTCGGCCTGGTTTGCGTTTGCCACGGCATCACAGTTGTCGACGCAGTCAGGGATGGCATCGTTGTCGGTATCGGTGTCGGGTTGACCGCAACCACAGGCTCCGGGAGCGGTCTTCAATGCGTCCGCTGGGCACGCATCCTTGCAATCAGGCGTGCCGTCCGAATCGGTATCGGTCTCGGGCTGGCCGCATCCGCACTGACCTGGCGAGGTCTTCAACGAGTCGTTCGGGCATCCGTCGACGCAGTTCGCGGATCCATCTCCGTCGGAATCCGTGTCGCTCTGCCCGCAACCGCATGCGCCGGGCGATGTCTTCGAAGCGTCAGAAGGACATCCGTCCAGGCAATTCGGCACGCCATCGCCGTCGGTGTCGGTGTCCGGCTGACCGCAGCCGCAGCTGCCGGGAGAGGTCTTGTTTGGATCGTTCGGGCATCCGTCGACGCAGTCGGCCTGACCATCGCCATCGGTGTCGGTTTCCGGCTGTCCGCAGCCGCAGCCGCCGGGCGCTGTCTTGGCAGGATCGTTCGGGCATCCGTCGCAGGCATTGATGGTGCCGTCTTGATCGCTGTCAAGATCGCATTCATCGGGAACGCTGTTGGAGTTGCAGTCCTGACTGGTTCCGGCGCTGATGTCCTGGGCATCGTCAATCTGGTTGTTGTTGCAGTCGTTGCAAACTTCGCTGATGGAGTTCTGGTCGTTGAACCAGCCGCCGGAGACATCGACGCCCGGGTTGCCGCAGAAGGTGGATCCATAGACGTTCGGCACGTTGGATCCTTCCGTCGCCAGCGCGCTACCCGATGGTGCCGTGTTCTGGCGGAAATCGCAGGTGATGAAGAATCCCGGAGAGTTGCTGCAATAGGCACCGCCACCAGCATTGGTGGCCGCGTTGGCGCGGAAGCGGACGCTGCGAATGTTCGGCTGCGAGTTCCCGGTCAGGTACATGCCGCCGCCGCGTAGTGCGCTGTTGAGCTCTAAGTCGCAGTCAATGAGTTCGCCATTGCTGGTCTGCTCGTAGTAGACGGATCCGCCCCATGCTTCGCCGCCGTCGTTGCTGGTGGCGGAATTGGAGACGAAGTCCGTGGAAGTCAGGCGCGGGTTACTGAGCGCCGCCCAGAACGCGCCGCCCGATGATCGGCGACCGCCATTGCTGGAGGTTTCGGCAAGGTTCGATTCGTAGCGGCAGCCTTCGTGAGTACTGTCGCTGTTCCAGTCCCACGTTGCGCCGCCAAGTGCATACCGAGTACCGCCACCGTTGCCGGTTGCGCGCGCGGTGTTGCTGGTGAACGTGCAATTCAGGAAGGTCTTCGGCGGGTTGGCGCCTGAAGTGGTGCAGTCAAAGATGGCAACGGCGCCGCCGTAGCCAAGCCGGTCTGCGCTGTCTCCGGCACTTTGTGCGAGGTTTCCGCTGAAGGTGCATCCGGAGAAGGAGAGATTGGTGCAGTTGGTGCCGTAAGCCGCGCCACCGCGGTGATCGCCGCCGCCAAGTGCCCGGTTGTCGCGGAATACGCAGTCGACGAACCGCGGAGTGCCGCCGACCATCTTGGCCGCGCCGCCGTCATCGTTGGCAGTGTTGTTTCGGAACTCCACCCGGGTGAGCGTTGGATTGGCGTTGGTCCACATGCCGCCGCCGGTGGCAAAAGCGGTGTTCTGTTGGACAAGGCAGTCGGTGATCTCTGCGCTTGAAGGGCTCTCGATTCGCAGTGCGGCACCGTCCTGGACGGCGTTGAAGAGGAAGCGGCAGTTGCGGATCACTGGCGATGCATTCTGGATGTAGAGCGCATACCCACCCTGTGCGTACCAGAAGGTGAAGCCATCCACCACGGTGCTTGAGGTCTGTCCACCGTTGATGGTCAGGAGCGTCCCGTTGACGCCGTTGCCGTCGATGTAGGTGACGTCGGCTCCGCCCACGGACTTAAGGATGACTTGCTTATTGCCGAGGTTGAACTTCTCGTAGTAGGCGCCCGGAGCGATGTAGATCGTGTCACCGTTAACGGAAGCGTTGATCGCGGCGGTGATGTTCGGATATTCGAACGGCACCAAGCGCGCAGAGGTCAGCTCGCATTCGTCGGGCGTGCCGTTGGCGTTCGAGTCCAAACTAACGGACGAGGCGATGTCGCAGGCATCCGGACGGCCGTTGCCGTTGCAGTCCGGGGCGGTGTTGGCTGCAAGCTCATACGCGTCCGGAGTACCGTTGGCGTTGCAGTCGGCTTGGCAGGAGTCGGGGACACCGTTCGAATCGACGTCCGTAGCGGTTCCGTTGGCAATTTCGGTTGCATCCGGAATGCCGTTGCTGTTGCAGTCCGTTGAGCACTGTGCTGACGTGACGTTCCCGGATCCGCCGAGGATCGATCCGGCGATGGTGTCGGTCTGGTTGCCGCAGAACGAAGTGTTGACGATGAATGGCAGATTGGTGCCAGTGCCCGCGGTCTTGACGGCGCCGCCGCTCGGTGCGTTGTTGGCCTCGAACGAGCAACCGATGACGTATGGAGTACTGGCGTTGTCGACATACATGCCGCCGCCCGCAGCGGCCGCGACGTTCTGCCGGAAGCCCGTGCTCACCACGTACGGTTCGCTGTTGCGGACGAACAGGCCGGCGCCGGTTGCGGCGTCGCAGCCGGTGATCGTGCAGTACGAGAATCCGGGTCGTGAGATGTTCTCCATGTACACGGCGCCGCCGAGGGCGTCCGTGTCAGTCGGGAGAGCGCGCCCGTCATCAAAGACGCAGCGAACGAAGTCCGTGTCGCTGTTCCAGAGGTAGGTGCTTCCGCCGTAGCTCTGCCGGCCGCCGTTGCCAGCGGTCTCTGCCTTATTGTTGGTGAATCGGCAGTCGGTATAGAGCGCGTCACTGTCGTACTCCCACGTGGCCCCGCCGTGTGCGTAGCGCGTGCCGCCGCCGTTACCGGTGGCAAGTGCGTAGTTCCCGGCGAAGTTGCAGCGGGTGTAGCGCGGTGTGCAGCCAGCGAATCCTGTGGCACCGCCGCGCGTGGGGCGATCGCCATTGTCGCCGGACGACAGAGCGCGGTTGCCGGTGAAGTCGCAATCGGTGAAGTTCACGACTGCTCCGCCTTCGCCGTATAGGGCGCCGCCGCGATGGTCACCAGTGCCCTGCGCGATGCAGTTGGTGAAGTCGCAGTTGGTGAAGGTGCGAGTGCCGCCGGTGAGCCAGATGGCGCCGCCGTTTGATGCATCCGTCTTGCAACTGTCAAACGTAGTGTTGGAGAAATTGAACGTGGCGCCCGCAGAGTCAGAGATGGCGCCGCCATTATTGCCGCTCACGCATCCTTCAAAGCGACATCCATTTAATGACAGTGCGGAGTTGCTGGTACTCCGAATGGCTCCGCCGTAATCCGGTGCAGTCGAGCCTCGCACTGTGGAGTTGGTCAGCGTTACGGAGCCGCCATCCCGGAAAATCAGCCCTCCGCTCGTTTCGCCGGGGCCGCCAGGTCCGCCGTCGAATTGGCGTGCGACTTTGCAATCCTGAAACGTACTCCCGCTGATTGAGAGCGTGGCGCCGGTGGTGACGAAGAAGGCACCACCGTATGCCTGCGGGTAGGAATCTTCGCTGTCTGCCCCTCTGGCACGCGCTGACGCCTTCGCTCCGGTAATAGAGCACTCATCAATCGTTACGGCTGCGTTGCCTTCGAGCCATCCAATTCCTCCTCTTGCGTCGGCGAAGTAATAGTGGTCCCCGCACATATCGTTGTAAATGAGCGCTTGGGAGTAAGCGGCATCGTCCGTAGATGAACAACGTCGCAGGACAATGCTGCCGCCGACGGCTGCAAACAATCCGCCTCGGCTAATGAAAAATCGGCCACCGTTCTGGCAGTATCCGATGTTCTCGAAGAGGATGTTTGCCCGGTTTCCGCTTGAATTGCAATCGGTCAAACTGACGGTGGAATTAACTGCATAGACTCCCCCTCCCATGGCGTCATACGTCCCGACTGGATAACCGGTGTTGTTCGGTCGTTCAGCGCGATTGCCAGTGAGTGTGCATCCCGATGCCGTAAAGGATGAGTTTTCTACGTAGACGGCGCCTCCGCGGAATTCACCGAAATTAGCGACATTCGTGGTGAACTGGCACCCGTCAAACGTCACATTCGCGCCTGCTCGCACGTGCGCACCGCCGCCTTTGCTGGCCTGGTTGTTCACGAACCGGCAGTTCTTGATCACCGGGCTTGCCCCGCTGATGTAAATGCCGCTGTCGAGACCGTTGCGGACAGTGAAGCCCTCGATGATCGTCTGGTTCGTCTCACCCTCGTCGCAATTGACGACGAAGCCGCCTTGACCTTGTGGGTCGATGAACGTGGCTGCCGGCCCGAGCTCGCTCTTGAGGTGGATGAGTCGTCCGCGCAGGTCGACCCGCGCGTTGTAGGCCCCTGCGCGTACGAGCACCACGTCTCCGTTGGCAGACGCATCGATCGCCGCTTGGATAGAGCCGTACTGGTCGGGGACGACTCTCGTTTCCGCGACCGCCGTCGCGGACACGGACAGGAGGGCGACAACGGCATAGAACGCGACGAGGTTCGTCTTCATTTGGTGCTCCGGAAAGTTGCGCCATGTCGCAGCGCACCCTTGTAGGCGGAATTTATCACCGTTGTGTATCGCGGGCGTGCGGAAATATGCACCCAATCACGTTTGGGCGATGGAAGTCCCTTGTTGGACGGACTTTCCGGCAGTCGCGAAACCTGGCGACGGGCGCCTGTGAAGCAATTGTTTCACCCCCCTACTGCATACTCCTCCCCAAAGGAGCACCAAACCATGCCAACTCTTCCGAGCGGACGTGCATTCGCACTATCCATGGGTCACATCATCGAGCCGGGGACACAGATGTTCACATGTCCCGAGGGGCACTATTGGTTTCAGAAGGCGGACCGTTCGATAAATGCGCCGCCGTATCAGCCGGATCAGCCGGTGTTGTGCGACTTTAAGCATGCGCCATGCCCCACAACTCGCGAGGAGGCGCTGGGCATCTTGTATGTGTTGGAGGCCGCGCATCCAGACGACGAACAGCTCTACTGGCCGGGGTACACGGTCGCGGAACCGGAGGCACTTGCGGATCTCACTGCAGAAGACCGCGCCGCGTGGGACGCGTGGGTGGCCAGTGATCGGACGGTCGAGTTCCTCGACCAAGTCATCGCCAAGTGCAAGGCGCAGGCGGAGGCGAACAAGAAGAGCCATGGGTACATGGTGATTCGTGAACGAGCGACGGATGAACAATCGCCGGAAGTCCTCGCGCGGCACGTGGCGTCAAAGCATGGCGCGGAAATGGCGCAAGAGGGACTGCTACTCGAACATCAACTCATGACTAAGTACGCGCTTGACAATGATTCCGAGCGGCGGCGCATCTTCAATCGACTTGAGGAGCTCCTGGAGGAGATCGATACAGTCGTCGACGACCCCGCGCCAACTGCACCGGAACTCTGGCACGCACGCGGAATCGTGACGCGGTTGCTATTGCGACCGGCAGAAGCCGAGCGCGCATTTCTTGAGGCCGCGCGCAACGCGCCGTTCGAGTTGAGCCCGTGGCTTGAGCTCACTCGGGTACGCGCGGAGCAAGGGAAACTGGCGCTGGCGGAGGAGGCTGCGCGGAAGGCGGTGGGTATCAACAACCAGAGCGCGCCCGCATGGGCGAATTTGGCGGCCGTGCTTATGGAGATGGACAGCCCACAGGATGCGCTCGCAGCGGCGGAGAACGCGCTGGCGATCGACCCGGCGGATGTGGTGGCGCAGAACGTGATGAAGCGATGTGGGGGCAGGTCATGAAACAGCCGTGGTACTTCGAAGTGGATGAATACGGGACGATTGGCGAGGCTGATGACACCGGGCCGGAGGTCAACAGCGATGTGTATGAGGACATCGATGTCAAGGGACTGCAGGCGCCGGAGGACGTCATTGCGGAGGTCGATCAGTACGATGAATTGCGGGAGCGATTCCAGGAGCGGTGCGCGGAAGAAGTCGAGGATATTGAAACTCGCTTGGAAGACACCAAGTTGAGCAGCGCGCGTCGAACGAAGTTAGAAGAGCGCAGGGACCAAATGCAAGACCCCGATGATGGGTGGCAGGCGTGGGTCGAGAGTGGCGGAAAGCGCGGAGTGGCGGGCTTCCGCACACTGATTCGAGAGTGGCTTGACGAAGATGTTGATTGGTCGCAGTCAGACTCCTGGCCCAGCGGCTGGGCGGGCCAGGATCGAGCGATGTCGTTCTTCCAGGATATGGACGGCAAGATGCTTGATGCGCTTGGCGTGGTGATCGTCGAGGGGGATCGTCCGGGGAGTACTTACTTCGCGGCGGAGTTGCAGGGGGAGATGAAGGTGGCGAATGCGGTGGCGGAGCGGGAGGGGTTGCCGTTTCGGTTTCGACCGAGTGTGGGGTAGCGTTTCAATCTTGACGCAAATCATGGAGACACCTACGACTCTCGAATTCCTCGGTCCCTACTCATGGCACGGTGCCCCGGACGCACCGTCAGTCTTTACGGCACCAATCGCTAGCCAACCAGGGATTTACCTTTGGACCATTGCGCTCGCAAATGGCTATGCCACCTACTACGTCGGGGAGACGGGTCGCAGCTTTGCCCGTCGGATGGAAGAACACTTTCGAGAACATGCCGCATGCATGTACACCCTCTATGAGCCCGAGCAGTTTGCCAGCGGTATCAAAGTGAAACTATGGCCCGGGCGCTTTGGAGAGGAGAAGCGATCGATCGCCGAGTGTGTGGCACAAAGCGTTGTGTTTGCACCGCAGATCGCAGCGACCACGCAACTGTTTCGGTTCTTCCTTGCTCCGACGACGTGCGACGAGAGAACCCGTCAACTTGCGGAGTCAGGCATCGCTGACTGTCTCTACAACACCCCAGGAATGATTGGGGACTTTCAAGATAAGGGAATCCGCTATCACAGAAGAACAGCGACTGAACAGCTGATTAGGTTCAGCATTCAAAGTTCATCGCGGCTGCTGGGGATTCCTGCGGAGGTATTGGGGTAAGGGTATATGTTGCACTACGGCGACAATCAGCCACGAGAATGCCCTGCTCCTCTAGCACAATGTGCCGAGGAACGGATCAAGGTTCATCCCGACCGCGGACTGCACCGAATGACGCTTTGGAAACCATTGCGCCTCACGCCGCTCGCGGCAATCCGTGGCGTTCGAAACAGTCCGTGTCCCCTGCACACTCCAAGTCGAGGTCGGCGTCTTCAGCCGCCACCGCCGGGCACACAATGCCCATGCACGTGCGGGCTGTCATCAGCATCGACTGGTCGCCGATGCCGTCGATGTTGAACGTCACCTGAAGCGGATCCGCGTCGCCGAGCCAAGCGCAGTCGTTGACCGGCGCGGTCGCCAATGCCTCTACGGTCCAACAATCGATTCGCTCGATGGATGTACGACGGATACCTGACAGATGCCCCCAGCCTGCGGGCACGCGCGGGAACGATGCCCGGAACGAACGCCCTGCCTCGCGGAGTTGGGTGATCAATACCCGATCGTTCTCGAGCCGCTGCTCAATGTCTTCTGCACTGAGGATGTCGTCCCACCGTCGGAAGATGGTCGTGGTTCCGAGAGAAAGGCGCTCGAAACGACTGTCGACGTCGTCCATGAACAGTGCCGACTCCAACTCATCTGCCTCGGCCTTGCTAACGCCATCGAACTGAATGCACGTCTCCGCGAAGATGCAAGTACCCATGGGGTCCACCCACGCTGAGCCAAGAACGAGCACGCTCTCGTCGGACCGGACTTCAACTGCCAGGCATCGGGCTGCGGTGATCTCGCCGCGAGAAGACTCCGCGAGCACTGCGAGCGGCGACTCCCCGTCCGAGACGACCGTCCACGCGTCGATCTTCCTTCCCCAATCGGCGCGTAGGTTGAGGTTCTTCTTGATCGGATCCAAGCCGAACTGCTCGCCGAGGGTTTCATGAACCCACGATGAGGCCGAACTGGCGGCACGGATGACGGTGGCGGAGGCAACGGCTGGACGAACGAGTGAGAGGGTCTTCATGGCTTCGATTTCTTCGTTATTGGAACCAAGGAGATAGCGATCGGGCAGCGAACGTCGCTGCACCGTGAGGGCAAGAGGACACCGAACGCCAATCGGATTGGACGGGGTGCCCCGAGCTTGCTGGAAACTGGACTAAATGTGTCTAACTTCGATGAACTGCTGCGATCTTGCGGTGATCATGCGGTGATCTTGCTGCGATCTCCGCTTATTAAGCGCTTGCGGGGGTATATTATCATAGGTGGGGAGACTTCGCAACTAGGTGATGATGTTATGTTATTGGGACTATTGAAGTCTGGTGCTGGGTTTCATTTAGCTGATTCAAGGAGTGCCACGGCGCATTCGGCGAAAGCACGAAAGTTCAGAGGCCTGACGACTTGGGCGATACCCGGAATACACATCCCTGACCGCGATGATCCACACTCCGTAAATCGCCATCGCTGTCGATCGCTTCAGTAGCAATGCAAATGCATGGCGGAGCATTACCGCAACCGTACGTCACAATCTTTGACAGACCTCACTGAGCCGAGCTTCAACCGCTTCTGGATGACCGGACGAGGCTTAGACGATCCAAGGAGCTCTGCGAGGAGTCGCACGCCCCCCGCCCCGCCCGCATCCGCCAGCGCCTATGCCGATATGTACTATTCAAGCAAGGGTTGGCGGGGCCCTCACTACACCCCCCAGACAGGATTAGAAATGAAGATCCTCTTGACGGGCGATATCCATGTTGGACGGGCTAGTTCGTCGCTCCCCGATGATGACATAACGCCGTTTCTTGCCGCTTCGGCATGGTGGCGGATCGTGGATGTTGCTATCGCCGAGAAGGTCACGGCGATCCTCGTAAGCGGAGACATGGTCGAGCAGTCAAATCGCTACTTCGAGGCCAGGGGACCTATTGAGGCCGGCCTCGCGCGGCTCACTCAAGAGGGCATTCGCACGGTTGCAGTATCAGGCAATCACGACTTCAGTGTTTTGCCCCAACTTGCGGACGAGTTCGCCGCACGCGGCCTTGCCTTCGAGCTGATTGGTCGCAACGGCGTCTGGAGCAATACCCGGATCGAGGCCGCAGGAGAATCGCTCTCTGTGGTTGGATGGTCATTCCCCCGCGGCGATGTACGCGAGGATCCCGTCTCAACCTTCCCCGCCCAATCCCTCGGCGAAAGTGCGGTGATTGGCGTGGTGCATGGCGACCTCGGGGTGACTTCATCAAAGTACGCGCCGCTGCAAGAGTCGGTGCTCACGAATGTTCCCGTCGATGGATGGCTTCTCGGGCACATTCACGCCCCGAAACTTCGCGCCGCTGCGGGCGCGCCGTGGATCCTTTACCCGGGCAGCCCACAGGCACTTGACCCAGGCGAGGCGGGCGTGCACGGAGTCTGGATCATCAGCGTTTCGGGCCGCACGGTCACCGCACCAGAATTAATCCCGCTTTCCTCGGTGCGGTACGAGCGTCACTCCGTGACGGTGTCGGGCTGCACTGATCAAAGCAGCATTCGTACCGCGATCGATCGATCGTTGCAGGCGCTTGTCGATGGCGCCCAGCATGCGGGGGGCGAGTACCTCACGAACCTTGTGGTCGACCTTGATGTGTACGGCGAAACCCAGGCCGCAACGTATGTGCAGGAAACGCTCGACGAGAGCAAGGAATTCGCTGCTAGTGGATCGATCGACGTGCACGTGCGGTCAAGTTCCAACTCCACGACCATGCCGATCGATCTTGATGCACTCACTGGTGGGAAGGGTCTCGCTGGCCTGCTAGCACGGGTGATCGTCGACCTAGAAGCCGGGCGAATGGATGGACCAGAGTCGCAGTTACTGATGCGCAGGGTGCTGCCATTGCGGGATTCGATTCGCTTACAGTCAACCGTTACCCATGGAGACATGGAGCGACCAGCGACTCTCGAGGAAAATTTCTTCCAAGCCGAGGCGCTCAAAGCTGCGCGAACGCTTCTCGCCACCATTGCGGAACCGCCAAGTCAGTGTGGGAATCCATGACTGTCTCTGTGAAGGTAAAGGCGATTCACATCAGCCGAATGCCGGGCATCCATTCGCCCGGCTTCAAACTCGACGATCTATCGCCCGGCGTCAACATCCTGTACGGACCGAACGGATCGGGAAAAACTTCGGTTGGGAGGGCCACGATTCTGGCACTCTTCGGCGGGTCCAAATCGCTGTGGAAGCGGCTTGCGCCTGGCCTTGACGACGAGGTTTCTAGAGACCTAGGTCAACTGCAGTTCGAGGTTGCGTTCGTCGCAGACGGCGCTGACGGCGTAGCGCGGGACTGGCAGGTCAGCATCAACTCGGGATCGTTCCACACACTGATCGACGGTGATCCGGGAACACTCTCGGCAGGCAGCCCAGAACTCGCCCAGCGATATCGCATGGGGCTCGCCGAGCTTCTCGTGGAGTCGAATGAGGAGTTCGTTCGCGAAATGCTGCGACAAGCGGCAGGCGGGATCGACTTCGCGGGAATCATTAAGCAACTCAAGTGGGATGCCCCGGTGTCCAAATGGCGAAACAGACCGGATCAAGATGTGCAAAGGGCACGGAGTGAGCTTAAGACAGCAGAGGCCGCGCAAGCGCAACTTGAACGGAACGGTGTAGGGGTCGCAAAATTGCAGGCCGAGGCAGAAAAACTTCGCAAGAAGCAAAAACTTGAACGACAGATCAAGGTGGCGATCGCGCACTTGGACGAGCAAGAAGAGGTGGGGAAACTTCAAGAAACGATCAACGAGATTCCGGAATCAGTTCGACAGATCAGCTCAACCGCTCATGATGAAGCCACACTTTTGGTCGAGAAACTTCGGATAGCCGCTGACGCGCGCAAAAATGCGAAGACGGACCTTGAACGTCACCGCAACCTTGCTGTTCCTTTGAATGCGAACGAGATCACGGCTAAGGACGTGCACCTTGCTACGGCGAAAGCGCTGTGCGACGAACTCCAGAAGGTGGAGCAGGTCCTGGACATCGCACGAAGTGAGCAACAAAGAGCCAACGGACGACTGATAGCCGTGGAGACCACCATCTCAGGAGGTAAGCCGCCGGGATGGGCCACTTACGGCTCCGGGGACGACGGTCTGGTGGCACACGCGGATGAGCTCGCTGCGCGTGTGCACGCAATGCGCGCCCAGCATCAGGGGTACAAAGAACTCCAGCGCCAGTTCGACGCGTCGGAGTGGATAAGAGGAATCCGCAAAGACGGCCTGCCCAGCCGGGAAGTGGCCCGTCGTTTGCTGGATACGCTGACCGACTGGTGCAAGGCATCGGACCCACCGACCGCTAGTGCGCCCGCGAAATCCGCGCCAGAGAGTTCACTGCCTTGGTGGTTAGTGTGGGCAGTGCTCGTCGCGCTTTTATTCAGTTCGCTAGTGCTCACGGCGAGTGGCCAATATGCGGGCGCTATCGGCGTCCCGGCCGTGGCACTTGCGGCATGGCGGGTGTGGCGCGATCAAAGGCTCAAATCCACGGGTTCCGCCACCACCTCGCCATTGGTTGGTTTGCAGATCAAGTTTAAGAAACTTGCGTCCGACGCCGGCATCGCGATCCCCCAGAAGTGGACGACAGACGCTGTGGGTGAACGAATCGACGAGCTCATAGGTTGCCTTGTCAATCACGAGCGCCTAGAAGTTGAAACACATCTGTCGGCAAAGTTGTCAGAATTGAAGAGAGAGGCAGACGGAGTGAAGTCGGATGTTGTGCAACGATGCGAAGATTTCGAGAACCGTCACGGTATCGCGTTATCTACCAACGATAGCCTCCCCACAGAGGTCGCGATGCCGTTGATGGTCCGCAACATCGCTGATTGGCGCCATGCCACAAATGAGCTGAACGCAGCAGATAGCACACACAATGATGTCCAACACGAAGTGGACGATCAACGAAATCAGCTGCGGCAAGCACTCGAAGCGGTCGGCCTCGTCATCAATGGCAGCGATACCCTGATTACCTTCGCGCTTGCGAACAGGCACCTAGCCAGCCTTGGAGACCGCCGGAGTGAATTCAATCGCAACGCACAACTCGAACTTGAACTGGACAAGAAACTGAAGTTAGCGATAGTCGAGCATGATTCAGCCAACGAGAAAACTACTGAACATTGGAATTCCATCGGGCTCAATCCCGGAGATTTCGGAAAACTGCAGTCCCTGTTGGAGGAGAACAAGGAATTCAAGCAGCTTGAAGACAAACTTCAGAATGCGCAAAGTCGGGCGCTCGAGGGCGAAAGGCAACTGGCGAAGTTTGGCGAGAATCTGGACTTGCTTGATCGCACGACCGACGAGTTGACCCGGGAACTAGAGTCACTTGAGGGACTCGATGACGAGATTAGTGGGATCGACAGACAGATCGGCAACGTCGTTGGTCAGGTGAACCGTGCCGCCAAGGGTCATGACATCTGCCAAAGGAAACTTGCTCTGCAAGCGGCGAATGAGGCACTATTCCACCGCGAGCGCGAGCGGGCTGCAATCGCCATCCGTGAACAGGTGGTCGCCTGGGTCCGCGACAGCATGCACCAGGACGTGGTGACTCCGGTAGTCGAGCGAGCCAAGCGACTTCTAGCATCCTTTACGCGCGGCGGACTCGAGTTCCAGGTACGGGCGGATGATCCCCCGGTCCTGTTGGCCCGAGCCCGTAAGAGCGAGGCATGGCGGACCGTCGAGCGGCTGTCAGCGGGCGAGCGCATCCAACTGCTAATGGCGATCCGCCTAGCGTTCCTCGAGGAGAGCGAGGCTCAGATGCTGCCGATCTTCCTCGACGAAGTGCTTGGGTCGAGTGACGACGAACGAGCCCGGAACATCATCGATGCGGCAATCGCCATCGCAAATACGGGTCGACAAGTCTTCTATGCCACCGCGCAGGCGGACGAAGTTGCGAAGTGGCAGGCCCGGCTCGAAACGTGCCCCCTGCCGAACCGCATCATCAAACTCGCCGAGGCGCGAAACCTTCAGCAGGCCCAGGCATTTCCGTTCCCCGAGTCGCTTCCTGAACCGCGGATATTGCCAACACCGGATAGGCTATCGCACGCCGAATATGGGCAGTTGCTCGGCATCCCAGGCATCGACTGGTCCGAGCCGGGTCTCGGGTCACTTCATCTATGGCACGTCATCGAAGACACGGCATTGCTACATGATGTTCTACGGCAGGGTCTTACCACCGTCGACCAAGTCGAGCGTGTCGCAGCGCACGAGGATGATGGTCCCATCGCCGAAGCCGGTGACACAATGCGTGCCGCGGTTTGTGCATATCGCGCGGCTGCCGGTGCTTGGCAGGTCGGGCGAGGTAAGCCAATCACCCGTGCCGTTATTGATGACGCCGAAGGGGTCACCGTCGCTTTCCGCGAGCAGATTTGGGAAATCGCGCGACAATCGAACGGCGATGCCCGCGAACTGATGCAAAAACTCAAAACTACTCCGCCGGCACGGTGGAGGCAGACATACACGGAGGCCCTCGAACGATGGCTGCAGTCGAACGACTACCTCATAGAAGAGGAACCCGTCGACATCAAGGAGATAGTGACGCGTGTGTACGAGGAGCTGGCAGCCAAGCGCTTATTGAACGACAAAGTCACACAGGTAACAATGCCGCGACTTCAAGCCATGCTGGATTCCGTTCAACTTCCACCGCGGACGACTTTGGGCAAGTAGGCTCACCGAATGCGCGGCGATAAATAGTTCCGCACCGAAGTCGCGACCTGAATCCTCATGAATGAGATTGAGCGCGGCATTACGAGCGTCGTTTCCAGTTTGGCTCTCGACCGAAGCGAACTTCATTTGCAATTTCGGCGCCGCAAAGAACTACGCCGCTCCGTTGTACATAGAAGTTTCCTATAGAGGGTTGACCGATTGCCCAATTCTTTCGCGGTGCGCTTTGCTCCAGGTGCCCTGCCGTCGACTTGGCAAGACGCGCGCTCAGTCGCCGCTTGGATGTACGAGGCGGCGTAAAGAGATGGTGTGCAGTCTTGGAATGGTGAGAAGCAGTTTGCGCGTGCCGGGTGTGATTGGCGTGGTAATTTGAGTGTGAGTTGATGAGGAGTTTCCAAGTCGAAAGGAGCTCAAGGAGAGCGGGGACTTAGAGTAAGACCCAACGACGGCTGGCAAGCAGAGAAACGAACGATGTCGTTCTTCCGGGATATTGACGGCAAGATGCTTGATGCGCTCAGTGTGGTTATCGTCGAGGGGTATAGCCCGGGAAGTACGTACTTCGCGGCGGAGTTGCGGGGGGAGATGAAGGTGGCGAATGCGGTGGCGGAGCGGGAGGGGTTGCCGTTTCGGTTTCGGGTGGGGGTGTGAACGAACCGAATCGAGGCGTCCCGGGTCACGTCCAGTGGGTAGATTCGCGCTATGGACCTTGATACCTTTCTTCAGGAATTCCGAAGCGCACCTGTCTTTACCAGCGCGGGCCAGCGTGCGCCACACAAGGCACTTGCCCTGCTCTTCGCCATGAGTCAGTTCCAGCGAGGTCATACGCATCGCCTTGTGCGATACGTCGATGCAGAGGTGAAACTGAAGCAATTGCTCGACCAGTTCGGTCCGCCACGAAGAACCCACCACCCAGAACAACCAGTTTGGAGATTGCGTAAGAACAACCAAACACCAAGCAACATCTGGGAAGTTACCCATAGCGATCGTATCGGCCAGGACGCCAGTGGGAATCCGACGATCGGGGACCTACGAAAGTACGCATCGTTTGGCATCAGCGCAGAGGCAGCAGATCTGTTCCAGCGAGATCCCGCAGCACTCCTAGAAGCTGCCGCCATAATCGCGGATTCAATCGTTCCGGAAACTCTCCAGGACGAACTACTTGTCCCAATGCAGTTGGATGCCGCGCAACTACCGATCCAAAATCAACCGTTGCCATTTCGCTTGCAAGACCACACGCGAGTTCTCGCAATGAGAACGGTGCGGGACTCGGCGTTTAGTAAGAGCGTCCTTCAGGCATACGGCTGGAGATGCGCAATCTGCGGAGCGTCGCCAAAGGTTGATGCGCGTCACTTCGGGTTGGAAGCTGCGCACATTCGATGGCACCAGTGCAACGGGCCAGATACCGTCAATAACGGGCTGTGTCTGTGCCGAATGCACCATGTTGCGCTCGATCGAGGCGCAATCACGGTCAACCCCGCAGGGGAGATTGACGTATCGCCGATGCTGGACACCTCGGAGGAGTCACAGCTATTGTTTGGACGATTCCGGGGCGCGACGATCCGTCGCCCGGCCGAAATCCAGCATCATCCCGCTTCCGACGCATGTACATGGCATCGGAGCGAAGTATTTATTGCCGGGTAATGCGAGTTGGCAGGTGCAACATGATCAGAATTTGCACCTCCAGCACCGCGCGCACGCCAGCAGCGCTCAATCGCCGTCACCGTCTCCATCACCATCCTCAACGATGATGCTTCCTGTGCCGCGCCGATTAAGGTACTCCATAAACTGTTTCAGATCACGGGCGACGGCAGGCTGAGACTGAATCACACCGAAACTACTCACAGACCCGAGGCCGCACTCCTCAATGAGTGCGCCAATGAATGCATCCATGCCCACCATGCTTGTATAAATTTCCGCTGAAAATCTCAACATTTCCATAGCCATTTCAGACTTCGGATCTAAAAATTCAGAGGAAAATTTACGTCGTGAAAGGCTCAACGCCATACAACGAATCGACCACCGAAACATTACTTTGAAATTACGATCGCGACGCAACGCATTTGCACACTTGAAAACAACGTGCGTAAGGCGCATGGCCTCACTTTCCGTAAGAGCCGATGTAGCGAGCGGGTTAAGCGCGAGTAACCAAGCCAACTGCTTTAGCGGGTTGTTGACATTGCTCAACGCTCCGCCATGCTGTACGAATCGAACACGCTCATCAATGACTGCCGTAAAGTGCTTTATGACGCGCTGGCAACCTTTGGGCGTCCGAACCCCATTCCCACTCGCATGGACAGCATCGCCGTCACTGGATATGCCGTTAACAATCATGGTTTCAAAGTCCATATTGTAGAACCTAGTCCACGAGAGAACCTTCATGGCGTCCCTGCGACCTACGGTGGCAGTAGTACTGCCCTGCAAAAAATCCCACAGCCAGTTTCGCAATCGATCCATCACGTCTTCGTGCACTTGGACACTGCCATCTGAATTGACAACACAACGCCATACACCTTCATCTGTATGCCACTTTCTTTGAATTACCAACTTGCGGATGTCCTGTAGGTGCTCAAGAGCTACCTGATTTCGCTTGCCATGATCAAGAACGGCCGTTATGAAGTCTCGAAGTGGTAGTTGCCGAGCTCCAAACCATATCGTTTTGTTCTGCGTGGGTCGATACCACCAAGAAGCCGCCACGAGCCGCTCTTCTCCCGGAAACGCGCGCGGGCGTGATGCGAGATACTGTTCAGCCGACATCTTGGTGGATTTCGCAATGCTCCAATCCAGAGTGATACCCGCCGCACCCGAGATGTCTCTTGGTGTTGCAGTCACCCGTGGCTCACCAGTTGCGGCCTGGACCTCCACAGTAATGGTGAGCGGAATGTCCTCGTGCGCGAACGCTGCCGGCAAAGCGACTACCTCGTTTGTCTCGCGCACATCAGGGTCGCCTTCTAGTGTCACTGCAAGCTCAACGTGATGTTGGGTTTCACCAAACGCAATGCGCTTCAGTTTGAATCCCTGAAGTGACTCTGTGCGCTTCATACCTGCGTCAACCCAATCAGACTCGACAATCTCGCGCCATGTCGGTTCGCCGGCGTCCTCCACAAAGAGGCGCATCTGTGGCAGGTGGTCGAGATACGTTGGCCACTGACGCGCCTCACGCCAGCCAAACAGTGCCGCGCCGCAGCGCGGACCACCATCCATGTTCATCACAGGTGTACGCGATCGTGCAGAACGCACAATCACTTCCGCTAGTTCAGTGACACCATGGGAAAGCTCACCGCTAATCACTACCGCCCGGACAGCGTGCACGCGCTGAAGCATCGCTTCGCAATCGGTGCGAAACTGCAAAGCAGCATTTCGATAGGCGGCGCGGCAGTCACTCTTAACGTTCTCTACAAACCATCTCCATGCGCCAGTTCGTGCAGCGCTGCCAAAGTTCGACCACGGTCCGATCGTCGATTGCGCCGAATCACCCTCTAGAGAAACCATCGAAACCCAACAGCGCGCCCACGCTTCCCCGTCCATCAATGTTCCTGCGCTACCAAGTCGCGATGACATATGCCGCAATAGTCCAGCGAGTGGCGATGAAACGTTGTTAAATCCAGGTGTAAATCTTGGACGTCCTGGAACCATCATCTTCGGTCCACGATCCAGCTTGTGCTCAATGACATTCAGCAACGTCGCTTCGTAACCATCGGTGCCAAAGTGAAGTACAAGGACCTGGTCTTCTCCCGAGAAACTACTGAACACATCTGCATGCTCATGAATCGCATAAATCAATGTCGCAACTGGGCGCCAAATTAATCTGATTTTGCTGTCCGATGCGCGAAGGATGTGTGTCATGGCGCGAAGCGGCGTCGCATTCGGTACTGACATAATCACGCGTGCAGCATCGTCCTCTGACGAAGCGCGAACACGATCTACAGCACGTGCGCAATACCACCCAACGACATCGCTTAGTGGCACTCCGGTCGATTTAGTACGGTCACTTGTATGCCATCGGGATACCGTGGATTCTGATGTATCTGGTCCCGTAGTGTCTGGTTTCTCTGAAACTAAATGTGCAAGAACGAGCGGAAGTGGTGCGCGAAGCGAGCCATCCCCGTTCAAAAAACCGGCGGCAGGCGGCCAATCCATGCCTGTTCCAATGACTGGCGATTCATGATCTGCTTCGATGCGGGCAAATGGCTGTCCCCCAATTCGACCGACCGGGTCAAAAATCAGTGATGGCAGGCCGCGAAGCCTATTGGCGTTTACCTTTGCACCGATTACTCGGGGCGTACGGTCACCCTCAACGACCACGGAGTCCGTCAATAGGGACTCACAGTCAATTCCTACGCTACGCAACACTGCATGCCTCCATGAGGTATTCACAAACCATTTGTGGAAAGCCATCAAGTAGCGAACTCGCACTGCTTGCATCATGAATATGAATTCCATGAGGCACAGCCAGACCGCTTGCCGTACCTGCTGCACAGAAATGGATCACCGTCGGGCGAGCAACCCGTTCAAGTACCGATCCACAAACGGCACCGATGCGCGATGGCATTTCCGCCATGGCTGCAGCCAGGCTGCGCCGATCCGATTCATTCCAAGTTGCGACGCACCAAACAGGCGTAAACGCCACCACCGCGCCCGTCGAACTTGAGCGCGCAACAAATGCAAAGTCCGGTCGGAGCGAAGTAATCGATGTCCACAACGGACCATCGCCTCCCGGTGACAGGGCGTTTGGAAGTAGTTGATCACCGCGCACGAGGTCAATGCGAACAGTTCCGCCCGTACGTCTGAGCACTAACGGCGGAAGCGACTGATGACCGAAGACAAAGTCGGCACAGTCAAATTCTGGGCGGAACTGGAGTATGGGAAATCGACCGTGGGCAGGACGTACTGATGAATGCCCCTCGAACTGAGCAAGAGCGCCGACCCAGGCCAATTCCGCCACCAGGCGGGGTAGCCAGGCTTCCAATGACTGAAACAACTGCTCTTGCCGAAGTAGGCGCTGCCACAAACGCCATACGGGGGCGTAGCGCCGGTCGCTCAATAGAGCGTAGTTCGGGGTTGGCACTGTGGCTAGTGGCCGCACCATTTGGACCCACTCTTCTGAAAGGATCGCACTGAAGACCCGCTGCATCTCGCGTACCGCGGCAACCCGGGGAGAGTCGGAATATCTGCGATAAAGCCTGATATACGCCGTGCCAAGTGCAACGCTGCGACGAAGCACATCAATCAGCACTTGATTCTCTAACGTGTCAT
Source organism: Planctomycetota bacterium (assembly GCA_039796075.1). Taxonomy (GTDB): domain Bacteria; phylum Planctomycetota; class Phycisphaerae; order Phycisphaerales; family SM1A02; genus UBA966. The sequence continues at coordinate 26,293 of JBDKKN010000117.1, forward strand.
GACTGCGAAACCGCCTGACTGCAAGAATTCGTTCGCGTGGTCCGGCGCGCTCTGCGACCGTTCGCCCTGGCTGCCTTGAAAGCCAACGCAATGAAGCGGCGTCCATCTGACGTACACGGTCGATCAACTGAAGTTCACGACGTCGGCGTAACTGAACTCGCGGGTCGCTACAGACCGCCTGCAAGTGAAACCGATGCCTACGGGCAACCTCCACGATGAGTGACTCCGGTGGTTCATCTGATTCGAGTTCCTCAAGTAGTTTCTTTCGAATCACCTCGCATGATCCACCCGGATGTAACCGAGGATCACCGAGCCACCCTGCTATCGCGGCCGCGCGACTGGCAATGACTACTCCAGGACAATCTTCATCAGCAACTCCATCAAGACCGATGGCCAGATTCAGTTGCGTGCCATCCAAATAAGCCTGGTGTTTAACTTTGGTAGTAAGGGGCCTCGGCAACTCGAAGCTGAAACTATCGCCGGAAACCAAACGTGCCTGATCACGGAACCCCCCAATGCGAGGCGGCCGCTTACCGCTAACGCACGCAATGGGACGAAGCGGAACCCCCGTCAGAAGGTTCACATCTTGCGGCGCCGACCATGGGGTCGGGCAAATCTGCATCAGTCAGCCCCACGATCCACACCGAACCAAACGAACTGCGAACCACCATGCGAGGCCTGACCCATGCGAATTGCTTCGACCAACCGCGTATCACCAATCGATGTAACAATCTCGCAGATCTTCCCAAACGCGAGCATGCCCTCCTCGGATTGCGGATCCAAGCCGCGCAACTTGGGCATTACGCGTTGCTCAATCTGGTCCGCAAGCGCGTGCTTCTGCGCTTCTGCAGACTTGGCAGCGCCAGGATATTGACGGACATACTCAGTGATAGCGCCAGCAGTACGGTGGCCAAATGGTCGGTGCACTGGCTTCAGCGCTCCATTCAGGTCAGCGATCCACTCATCCAGTGGGCGTCCTGCGATGGCCGCACCTTTCTGGGCTGGAACTTTCCATGACGCCCAAACATCCTTGGAAAGGCGATAGGGATTGGCATCATTTGCAGTTGGAGTAGCCGACGCTGCTTCCAACTTTGTTGGCGTACCAAATCGCATCACGTTTGCACGGTCGATCACTTTGTCCGAAAGTGACTGGGTAGATTCATCCTCGTTCATCGTGCCGGCGAACAGTACATTGTGACCAGCAAACACTGGAATTCCATCAGAGCCCGGGCCTCCCTCTAAAAACACACTAGCGCGAGCTCGGGACTCTGCATTCGCTGCATCAAATCCAGGGCTGTTACGCAGTTCTAACTTGGAGAGGAAGTCACTGAAGTAATACTCCACGCGAGCGAGATTCATTTCATCAAGAAGTACCAACAGCATCTGGTCTTCACAACTATTTGAGGCCCATTGCTTTGCGAGTTCCTTGAAGCCCTCACGCTTTAGGGCCTCGGAACCAATGTAACCATCCATCTGCACAAGTGCCTGTAGCAATGAGGTCGGTCGGAATCGACCCTCTAAATGGCTAAAGAATCCAAGCAAGTCTTGGGGGCTATCCCATCCAGGCTGCACGGCGACTGGTAGAAAGTTAATACCCAATGCGTCTGCATACAGTCTCGGCAACTGTGTCTTGCCCGTACCACTAATGCCTGCCAACACCATCAGCGGAGCGCGCGAATCAATTTTTAGCGAAGTGTGGAACGCTTGCAACACACGATTCGAGTAGACAAATCCACAACTTTTTGCGTGGTCTCGGACTCGCTTGAGAGCATCGGTTTCAGTGAGTTTCTTCAGCAACTCATGACGGCCAATCGGTGGTTTCCCAAACACAGCCTCGAATCGCTTGGCAGTTGTAGTCACTGGCGCAAGCTCAGCTAACTTCGATTGAACGCTCTCCAAATTACGCTGCGACCGCTTTAACTCTTCCTCAAGTTCCTTAGCCTTCGCTGTAAGTTGAGCAACATGCTGTCGCGCGGAGCGCTCCTCTAACTTTGCCACTTCCAATTGACGTTGTGCGTCCTCAATTCGTCGCTGCAACAACCGCGCCGCCTCTTCCCGTTCCGCCACTTGCGCCTTTAGCAACGCGAGCTCGTGTTCCAACTCACGCTTGCGCGTTGACAATGCTTCCAACGACGCCGTCAGGGATGCGACGGACTGCTCTGCCTCGGCCCGCGCAGCCATAAGCCCGGCCAACTCTGCCTGCACTGACTCAACACGTAGCAATGCATCGCGAATCGAAGTCTCCAACTGCGAAAGGCGGGCCTTGCGCCACTCCTCCTCCACGGCTGCTTGTGCGGCGGCCGCTCGACGCTCTGCGAGCTCGCTTTCGGTCCGATCTAAAGTTTCACGAGCCTGGGCTAGGCGCTCCAAGATGGACTTTAACTCTCCTCGGCGAGGTTCAAGTGCGGTTAGATTCTCACGAATCGACGCTAGTTCGGCACGCGCAACATCGGCATCGGCTACCAGCCTGCGTGCCTCGCTCTCCTGCGCACGCATGGACACCAGTTCGGATTGCAGGGCCTGCAATTGCCCCTCGGCAGTTTTCAATTCTTCAAGGGTCGCCATTCCCTGCAGTCGCGCGCAAAAGTCCGCCTCAATCCGGCGAGCATGCAGGAAGGTAGTCACTGAAATGCCGATGCATGCGAGACCTGATGCAAGTCCTAAAATAAACAGCCAAATGATTACAGAAATGCTCATTGCTTGACTCCCTTGCCGCTCTTCGGTGCACCAGAGGCAGGCGGCTCAACCGTACCGCCAACGGCGTCAAGTCGCTTTGAAAGTCCGTCCATTCCACGTGCAATGCGAGTGAATGCCTCTTCAAGTTGAGTAGTGAGCTTCGCAGAAGCGGTCAATGCCGCATTCGCCTGCTCAGCCTGCTGCTTAACGGCCTTAAGGGAATCGACTTCCACTTGCAGCCTAGAACGCTCTGATTGCAAGTTTCCCACCGACTTTTTGTCGATTTCGAGCGCCGCCAGCTGTGCTGAAATTTCTCCAGCCTTTCGCGATTTCGCCTGAATCTCTTGTTCAATATCTGCAAGTTTCTGCGCATTGACATCTACGGCCACTAGCGCGTTGCGCGCGTCCGCCAATTTGGTTTGCACAGCCACCAACTCAGACTTGGAAGAACTGAGTTCAGCAGCCAGTTTGCGAACTTGAGTCTGGTTCGCTGCAATAGTCGCATCTAACTCTGCAGCCTTCATAATCGTCGCTTCGGCGCCAGCAATTCGCTTGCCGGCATCGGTGAGCCTCTGGAAATTTGATGCGAGTTCAAGTTCTTGATCAGAAACTTCCTTACTTACCACCGCTCTCCTCGCTTCAGCACGATCGAGCCGCTCCGTCACGGACTTTAATTGTTCGAGCCGCTCATCCAAACCCTTTGAGGCTTCGCGTGCGACGGTGGCCTTTGATTCTGCCTCGACCTTATCAGCAAGTGCTTTATCGCGGTTTTTGTCGATGTCGGTAAGCAAGCGCCGCGCATCGGCGATCCGTATAGTGACAGCCGAAAGATCGGCGCGTGCAACCGCGGCTTCTTCGAGAGCAGCGACGCTTTCCGAGCGTGATGACTGAATATCACCCCGAAGAGCCTCCAACTGCGCAGCCATTTCCTCACGCTGCCCCGCCGTGCTAAATGCAGTTGCTACGCCTATGCCCAATGCTCCAAGGCATAGAACACCCAAAGTAGCGACTGTTGTTACAAGGCTGAGCGCCGCGGAATTCCGGGTAAATCTTGACCCGCCCTGATTGGAATCTGCCAAGTTTTGCGTTTGACCCATAAGAAATCAATGCTACCACGCCTTTCGAATAACCTCTCTGGTTACCAATGAACGACCGGGATCTTGCAGACCTAATCGCGCGCGCACTTGCACAGGGCGGCTCTTTAGATATCGCTGGTATCGCACGAGTAATCCGGGAGTTCTCGACCAATGTAGGTAGCGCCTCGCACGTAGCAAAGGTCTTGTACCTAAACCCACGTAGATTCAACCGCACGGCTGCAGCGGACCGGTCAAGTCAGTGGCGGTTAGTTGAATTCGAACCCGTTCCACCTGGTTCCAAACCCGCAGGTGCAGTGTCTCGCCGTGCCGTTAAAAAATTGCCGACTGCATCTCCAGCTTCGCGCGAAAGCCTGGACCAAAAGTTAGGCAAGAAGTCAAAAACTCCAGAAATAGCAGCTATACCGATTGCAACACCGAAACTCGACGGACTGTACGCCTGGCAGGAAGAGGCTCTCACCGCATGGCGCAGCGCTGGATACCAAGGGGTGATCGAGGCCGTCACAGGCGCCGGAAAAACTCGGGTTGCAATTCAAGCGATCATCGAGACACTAGCCGACCCGAATGCACGTGCTGTGGTCCTAGTCCCAACCACGGCACTTGCTGCGCAGTGGGAGAAAAGACTGAAGTCCATTGACTATGGTGCACTTGGTCTGCTCCCAATAACACTCGGAATGCTAGGTGGAGGCTCGAAAGCATCACTTCGCGATCACCGTCTCATTGTTTCCACCATGCAGTCCGCCTGCAGTCGCCTACTACTAAGGAAGCCAGGACCATCGCTCCTAGTCGGGGATGAAGTTCACCGTCTTGGAGCGCCCACGTGGGCCAAGGCGCTGGATTCGGCGTTCGCAAGGCGCCTTGGGCTAACGGCAACCCTTGAGCGAGAAGACGAAGGAGTTGACGACCATATCCGTCCATACTTCGGCGAGACGGTCTTTAGTATTGGACTTGCGCGTGCGCTTGCGGACGACATCGTTGCACCCTTCCATGTCATCTTTGTGGGCGTCGAGCTACTGCCAGCCGAACGGCAAGGGTATGACAAGGCAACCGAGACCATGCACAAGGCGTTTGCTGCTATCAGGGCGAGCGGCGCTGTGCCGACCGAACCGTTCGGGAGCATGATGCAGGCACTGCAAACCCATGCACAGACCCATGGATCACCGCTGGCGGGGCCAGCGCGCGCATACCTCCGGGCTTTCACAGAACGAAAGTCGATCTTGGCTGATGCTTCAGGAAAGTCGAAGCGTGTGGGAGAAATGGCTGAGATCATTCGCGCCAGCGGCCGAACTATCGTCTTCGCGGAAACAGTGTCGGCTGCAAAGTCTGCACTGGTGAAACTCAAAAAGAGTGGAATTAGCGTTGCCATGGTGAACGGAGAAATGGAATACGAGGAGCGCTGTAGCGTGCTAGCAGACTTTGAAAGCCGACGAATTCAGGTAATAGCGGCGCCGCGCGTCCTTGACGAGGGCATTGATGTTCCGGAAGCAGACCTCGGATTGATCATCGCTGGAAGCGCATCGCGACGACAACTCATACAACGCCTTGGCCGCGTAATCCGCAAGAAATCCGACGGCAGGGCTGCTCGGATTTATGTGCTTTATGTAGAAGGGACCCGGGAAGATCCCGAATCGAGTGCGCGCGAAAATACGGTGACTGAGTTACAAACGCATGCAAAGTCCATGACTGTACTGCGGTCAAGTGACCGCGTTGAGTGATTGGCGCATTTCATGTGAACTTCAACACAATTCATGCACTCCCCCCTACCACTCGAATTCCTCGGTCCCTACTCATGGCACGGTGCCCCGGACGCGCCGTCAGTCTTTACAGCGCCAGTGGCTAGCCAACAAGGGATATATCTGTGGACCATTGCACTGCCGGATGGCTACATCACTTACTACGTCGGCGAGACTGGTCGAAGCTTTGCGCTGCGGATGGCGGAACACTTTCAGGAACATGCCGCGTGCATGTACACGCTCTACGAACCCGAGCAGTTTGCGCGCGGGGCAAAGGTGAAACTATGGCCGGGGCGTTGGGGTAAGGAGAAACGATCCGTCGCCGACTGTGTCTCTCAGAGTGTTGTGTTGGCGCCACAGATCGCGGCGACTACGCAACTGTTTCGGTTCTTCCTTGCTCCGACGACAGGCGACCTCCGAACCCGTCGACGCGCGGAGGCATGCATCGCTGACTGTCTGTACAACACTCCAGGAATAATTGGGGACTTTCAAGACAAGGGAATCCGTCATTGCAGAAGGAAAAAGTCTGAACAGCCGATTCGGTTCAGCGTTCGATGCGCATCCCAGCTGATAGGAATTCCGGCGCAGGTATTGGGCTGATGGGTAGCGATTGCTACAGGAAGACTAGCCACGCTCCATGGATACGACGAACCATGGTCATTACCCTAATCGAGTAACACCCCGATACCCCCGCAATCATGCCTTCGTGACCGACACTCGTATCTGATCAATCGAGACCTGCAAACGAGTTTCGCGGGTAAATCACCAGACTGTTCATACAAGTTTCGGCGCAATCCCATGGACGGCGACCAACTTAAACGAAAAGATCGAATGTGCGCGAAGCAGAAAGGCTGGCACCAGAGGCGGACGATCCTCAGAATCAAATCATCAATGTCATTGGTTGAAAGCACTAATCGAGAAATACGCTCTTTATGCGGCATTATGTCAATGCAGTAGTGCTGCGTGTCACGGCGCCTCGTTTGCACCGATGTCATTGGCTCGACTCAGATACGCAGCAGCAGATTTCGACTTCCCGAGCGCATCGCAGACGACGGCTAGATCCCGCAGAACGATTGCGACGGCGGTAGAACCTGGGCCATCGCAAGCATCAAACACCTCGAGCGAACACTTAAGAAACACTTCGGCAAGGGTGTACTCGCCTTGATGCTTGAAAGTCATACCCGTATATCCTTGGATTTCACCGCTCCTTCTGTCGCTGCGGTACCGTTTCGGCCGCCAATCCCACGCATGGATTAGCAGAAGATTTGCGTCGTCGTACCGTTGCTGATCAAAATAGATTTTTCCGAGTTCAAACGCCGAATCCGAAACCGAGCGCTCTCCTTCTTCGCCCGCAATGGACTTCTTCATTTCAATCGCACGGAGGAGCAACTGTTCTGCTTCGGCGTTATCGCCCTGAACTGCTCGGACCAATGCAAGCAGATGCAAGAATCGACCGCATAGGTAGTGATCCTGACCAAGGTCAGAATCAATGGCGCGAAGTGCTGGCCTGAGAATAGCCTCCGCCTCTTCGTGATTATCCGATTGGTAGTAAAGCGTTCCTAGTTCAAAATGTAAGTCAATCAAGTCTGGATCAGATCCGAGAGATACCTCCCGGTCCACAACTTTAGTTTCGGGGTTACAACGAAACACTTCCATCCGGTAGTCAAGACTCTGGCGGAGGTGCACTGATGCTTCATCCAGGTTGTTCAATTTCCAGTGCGACCGACCTATCGCGCCATTCAAGGTAGCCACCTGATTACTCTCGCTACCAAACAAGTCAGCCGCAACTATCTTGGCTTCGTTCAGCGTTCGCACTGCACCTTCAAAGTCCTTTTGGACGAAGTGGACCATTCCCAACGCCCATAGCACGCTGAACAATTCCGCGGGCTCCACGCTGCCTCTGTGCGATGCTGCAAACTGGAGTAGCGGATTCGCGTCATCTGGCCTGTCTGTTGATTGGTAGAGGCATCCGAGTTGGGCAGTCGCCTTGGCGAGATCAGAGGGATCCGCGTCGGAAGACTCCTTCAGGATCTTCACAGACCGCTTGAGATTGCGTTCGGCTAGCGTCAACTTACCAGCACGCACCTGAACCCTTGCAAGTACTCGCAGTGTGTTAGCGTAAGAGACAGACTTCTTGCCACACATGCGAATGTCATCCTCCGCCAACCTTTCCAATTGCTGCTCTAGGTCCGACTTTGTACTTTTTTTCATGGCCGAACTCCAGAGATTTAGTTAGAGAGTCACGTTCAACCGATTGGCGCGTGCGATCCGGACTTTAGATATTACTAAGCTTTGTAGTCGTATTACGTACACCAAAAGTAACAACCGAATACCAAAAACTTTGCACGTTAACATTGCTCATAGAGATGCCAGTGGCTCGGGTCGCTTTGTTGGCCGAATTGATCAGATTTGCAGGCTCCGGCGACGACATTGGGCTAGATCACCGGGCACGAAATCGAAAGTGATCCATTGAGAGTATGCACCCTAAACATTCGGCACGGCGGTGGCCGGCGTGTTGAACATCTCCTCGCTGATATCAACGCGATCGATGCGGACACCATCGTCCTTACTGAATTCCGGAACAACCGTGCTGGCATTGAAATTCGCAATGGACTGACTACGACTGGACTCGAACATCAATCGACTTTCGACACAGATCCGAGAACGAACACAGTACTGATTGCTAGTCGAGCCAAACCAGAGGGCACTGATGATCAGCGCGACCACCATGACTGGTCACACCATCGACATCTGGTAACTGAGTATGAATGGGGAAATCTCGTTGCGGTGTACCTGCCACATGGCCGCGCTAAAATTCCGGCTTGGGATTCCTTGCTGAGTACCGCAACCCGACTAGCTGGCGCTCCGACAATCCTGATCGGTGATTTCAACACCGGGAAACACCGCATTGACGAGGCAGGCACCACCTTTATCGCGCCGGAGTACATGGATCGCCTTGAGCATGTTGGTTACACGGATGCTTGGCGACATAAGAACCCCGATCGCCGAGGCGTGACAGGGCACAGCACTCGGAATGAGTTCCGGCTCGACTACGCCTTCCTTTCCCGATCAATAAGCGGGCTCAAATGGGATGTCCGTCACGATGACCGAACCCGCACCAAGGGCACCTCAGATCACACTGCTGTCGTTCTTGACATTGCTTTGGCCCCGTGATTCAAAACGCACGTGCCTACGGCGTTTCTCGACGCGATCAACCATCCGTCACCTGTTACGCAAGTCTTCCAAGAATTCCGACGCCGGATCGACACTGGTCACGAGCAACTGGTCTCGGGCGCGGGTGCACGCAACATAGAGCAAATGGCGCTCGGTGTTGTATATCTCCTCAAGATCCGCTGCATCACCGACTTCCTCTACGCGCTGCTGTAACGGGATGATCTCATCGTCACAGGCCATGACTGCCACGCACCGAAATTCAAGGCCTTTGGCGATATGCATGGTGACGACCGATACATTGCCCGAGCTTGTCTGGACTCGTTCATCTAAAATGCGCGGGATCAATCCGGCCGCCTGGACTGCGGCCGTTGCGCGGGGCAATTCCGCATCTGAGCGGACGACGACTGCAATTTCATGCGGCAGCACTCCTTCCGCGATCCGCGCGAGGACCCAAGCTTTGACTGCGTCAATTTCCAATTCTTTACTCGCGAATGTCTTCAAAGTCGGCGGTACGCCATTGAAGACAGACACGGTGTCAGACCGGTCGGAGATATCTCCATCAATGTCGGATACCGACTTTCCGAGCAATTGGTCTGCTTGAATCCGAATCTGATGGGAAGTTCGGTAATTGATCCGCAAACTGCGTGAGCGGCCGCGGATGTCAACCCCGAGTGAACGCCACGAGAATGGCTGCTGAAAAATTCTCTGCCCGAGATCCCCTGCAAAGAACAATCCGTCCGGACGACCGCTGACGAGCGCCGCCAGAAACCGCAACTGCGCGACGCTGAGGTCCTGTGCCTCATCGACCACCGCGTGAGTGAAAGGCGAATTCGCACCATTCGCCATATCAGCGACGAGAGTGCCATAAATTCCAGACATCGTGACCAATGACTTTTTAGCAAGCCCGTTCCGAACGACCTCGAACATTGACCACAACACCTTGCGCTGAGATTCCGGAACACGGGTCTTGCGGCCAAGCCGGGCAACATTGCGATAGTCATCCCAGGTCTGCAACTGCCATGCGTCGACTACTTGCTCCCATTCAGCGAGCAGGAACGAAGGGGTGAATGAATGTCCGGGCGATGCATCAGCAGCACCCCTGAACATCTCGCTCAAATCCTGTGATGTGGCGAGATGCAATTTTCCGCCCTGCGCACGGTATAGCCTCTTGGCAAGGGAATCGAGCGCAGACACTTCTATTCGCTCAGCGATGCGTGGCTCAGTGCCCACTAAACACTTGAGCTTGCCTGCAAGGACATTTGCCAACGTGTCACTAAATGTGGTCAGAAGAACGCGCGCGCCATCAGACTGGCGTGCGATGTGCACTGCACGATGCAACGCCACGATGGTCTTTCCGGTGCCCGCAGACCCCGCAACACGCGCCGGCCCGCTGTAGTCGCGCTCCACCAAGCTCTGCTGTTCCGGATGCAGAAATACAGACCACCGTTCCCAAGGGGCGTTCAATGCCCTTTCGAGCTCCTCACGATTACCCATGACACGGAAACGACGTTGGGCATCTGGATGACTGAACGGATCCGTACCAACCAACTGTTCTGGCACTGCCCGCGGAGTGCGACCGATCCAAAGGTCGATGACGGCCTCTGCGGCCTCGGACGGGAGCTTCACGCACGCCAGCATGACCGCGTCATCAGTGTCACACATCTGGATGACACTCACCCAATCCTCAGGCACACCATAGCTCAGCAACACCTCAGACGAAACATGCGAGAGGATGTCGCTCCGGATCAAATCGGGCACTGCGTCCGATGGCGGCGGCACCGCTGGCAATGCCTGGACATATCCTGGAACTAAAATTTCACGCACAGTTTCTCTGACCTCCACGAACTGCGCAGCACCAGTACGCGGATGGGTTTCTAACTTACGTCGTTCAGCCCATCTATACGCCGCGTCGTGGTGACTGACATAGCAAAGGAGCATTGCGCCGTCTGACCGATGCACGATCAGGCGAATGTCCGCATTGACCCGTATCGACCAGAACCGCTTGTCTTTCGCCTTGTCGAGTTTGTGAAAATTGAATCCAGGGTTTGCTGGATTGAGTTGAAGCTCAAATGCCGTTACCTTCGTTGCCCTTTGCTCGTCGCCAGTCAATCGAGCAAGGCTGTCTGTGAATGTATCGGCAATCAGAATCTTCATTGCTAGATCCGTATCACTTTCCGTAGGCGCGGACGTTCATCATTTCGGCAAACTTGGTCCAAGACATCCTCATACCCGATTGTTTACGACGCCCCCACCAAAAGAGTCCGCCGCTACCCATATGAACTTCACCCGCCCGCTTGCCCTTTACCAAGAGCCTGATAGTCAACGCGCTCTTAGCCTTCGCTAATTTGAAGTTCTCCAAATCCGCTGAAACTGCGTGAATTCTTGCAAGCCGCTTCTTCGAAACTTTCTTCTTCAGAACTTTCTTCTTTGACATAGCTGCATCCCCTGTTGAGTTTGACCGAGTTACGTACGGAACACTTTCATGACTTCATCGCCTAAGTGATTGATGACCTTCACCGCAATACGCCCCGACTTCGGCTTCGCAAACGGACGAGATGTATCGCTGTGTAGCGACTGCCATGCATCCGCGTCAACTTCGGCCTTCAGTGTCGTCTTCAAGGCACCGTACGGGTCATTTGCGCCTAAGAAATACGCCTGACGAACGAAGAAACTTTCCTCGTTGTAGTCGGTGTCGATGAACCAACACGCGATACCGTCTGCCCCATCGCTACGGACTTCGCCGGTGCTCGGATCAAAGACATCAACGCCATTTACCTTCACCCGAAGCTTGCCACCAGGAGCGTCAGACAACTCAATATCTGGCTCGCCAAAGATCACGAATAGATTGCCCTTCCCGGTGTTTTTCAACTCCTCTGACATGTGCAGATCTGCATTCATACGCGCCTTAAGGACGGGAATACGCCCGAGTTTACTGAATTCTGAAGCATGGGCGTCGTAGTTGAACGCACAGGCGATCAGTGCATCAAAGCCGGCATCGCCTGCTTCCTTAGCAGCGTCAACCAAGTCGGCTCGCTGAACTGTTCCGAACTCTGGGCCAACAAAGATTGCAGCACGCCGCTCGGTGTCGCCCTCCATGTAGCGACCCTCTGCACACACCATATCGCCCGGCCATGGCACTAGGGCAGTAAACACAATTCGATCCGACTTGTGCGCCTGCTGTACCCCTGCAGATTTGAGATTCTCAAGTATGACCTGCGTAAACGCCTGCGTCTCCGAGAATTCCTCGCCTGGAACATCCGTCGGGTCGCGTAGTTCGCCATCTGCATCAACCGTCAGCATGCGATGCGGACTCAAACTCTCTACCGTGAAAGGACCAGCAACGCGCACCCGCTTGTTGTCCGTGTAGGGCTTGTCGTAGAGGTACTCAAACTCGGCCTTGGCGGCGATGGACTTATCGATCTCCTGCTGCCGGGCGATGCGGGCCTGCCACCAATCGCCATGCAGTTTCTTCGCCGCGTCCGGCCATTGGGAATCCGCCTCGCGCGGAATCTCCCATTCAGCCCAAGTCTTCTTGAGCGCGGCGTTGAGCTTCTCGCGCAATGGCTCCAATCTCAGTTGCCACTGGTCCCAGATGACATCGATCTCCGCGTTGTTGGCGATGGACTTGAGGGTGATGTGCGGCACGCGCTCATAGACGAAGCCGTGGCGGATGTTCCCCTGCACGGGCTGCGAACTCGGCGCAGTTCGGGTGACGTCGGCTTCCTTGATCTGGCCGTCGCGGGAATCGGCCAGCAAGTAAAACGGATAGCGCGCGCCCATGATTCGGGCACGGGCCAGTGCCAGTGCCACGCGCGAGGTGTCAATCGTGATCCAGCGGCGACCCCATTGCTCGGCAACGGTAGCGGTGGTGCCGGAACCGCAGGTCGGGTCGAGCACGAGGTCGCCGGGGTCGGAGGTCATCTGAACACAACGTTCAATCACGGCGGTGGCTGTCTGAACGACGTACACCTTTTTGTCTCCAAAGCCGCTGATGCCCGTGTCATCCCACCAGTCTGAAATTTGAAATACTGGGTAATCAGTAAAATAGCGCTTGTTGCGAAGACTCTTTCCCATCGCCATCAAGCGATTCGCCAGTTCGAGTCTGCGCATGCCGTCAATTGGGGATCTCCATCGCCTGTTGGGTGCGAGGCGAAACTGATCGCCACGAAACGCTAGGACGTAATCCGTTGTGGTGGCTGATCCGACGGCTGTTGGATCGTTGTGAGAAAAAAGACGAGTATTGGACGAAAGTGCGTCGACATTCTGCATCTCGTGAAGCGAGGCCCGTCGAATACTTCCACCCACCTCCTCGATCCACTCGAATTGCTCTGCGCCGACTTCACCTGGTTTCTTGGGTTTGAAGAGTTTCCGAACCTTCACGCTTGGGAGACTCTTTGCGTACCAGACCAACCAGTCCTTCGTTGAGGGCAATTGGTCGCTGTCAATTCCACTCGTCTTGCGAAATGGAATTTCTGCACAGAAATTTTCATCGCCAAATACTTCGTCAAGCAGCGCTCGGACGCGGTGGACATTTTCGTCGCCAATCTGCACAAAGATGGAACCAGAATCAGAGAGGAGATCGCGGGCGACCGTGAGCCGATCTCGCAGGTAGGTGAGATAGCTGTGGATGCCGTTACGCCAGGTGTCGCGGAAGGCTTTGACCTGCTCGGGCTCGCGGGTGATGTGGTCGGCCTTGCCGTCCTTCACGTCGCGGCTGGTAGTGGACCACTGGAAGTTACTGTTGAACTTAATGCCGTAGGGCGGGTCGAAGTAGATGCACTGAACTTTTCCTCGTAGCCCTTCGCGCTCGGCCAGGCTGGCCATGACTTGGAGTGAATCGCCAAGAATCATGCGGTTCGACCAGTTCTGGTCGTGCCGGTAGAACTCGGTCTTGTCGACGCCGTGCGGTATGCCATCGAAGTCATTAAAGAGATCGGCGGCGATGAATCCATCCCCATGCTCACGCTCCCGCGTTACGCGGAGCAGATCATCAATGAGCACCTTCGGGTTCACCTTCTCTTGGATGTATAGGGGTGGAACTGGCACGACAAGGTCGCTCCAGTCCTGCTCATCCTTACCACGCCACACCAACTGCGGATCGATATCCGTGTTGCGCGGGTACCGAAGATGACGGATATCCGTATCTACATCCGCCAATACTGATTGGTGCTCGGCGGTGGGAATATTCGTCCGTTTGTCTGCACTATGAACGATGGAATCGACAGACTTGAGCGATGGTGTTGCAGTCTTCTTCTTAGACATAATCAGTTTCCAGAGCCAGTGGGCCGATCGACGGCCTCTTCAATCATTTGGTCGAACTGTGCGCCGAGCTTCGCACTAAAGTCGGCTTCAATCTCGTAGATGTCTGAGAACTCGGCGAAAGCCCAACGGCCGTGCGTTCCAAGATGGTTGACACCGGGCACCCAATATGTATCCATAGTGAGTTTCTTTTCTTTCGCGTCTTCACGGCGATAGCCCTTGATTTCAACGATTAGCCGTAGTGGGTCGTCTGGCCCATGGCCATCCTCAACTAGCACTACAAAGTCCGGGATGTAGCGCCGCATTTCCGAACCGTACCGGTACGGAACTTCAAGACCCATTCCTTGGTTCTTGACGTACGCAAGTACGCGCGGGTGCGATTCCACCACACGACAGAATTCCGCTTCCCAGCCGCTATCAAGCACCACCCAATTCACATGCGACCTGGCTGCACTTGCTTCCCAGCGATCTGGCTTCGATGTATTGAAGCGGACATTGTTGGTGGAACCTGACGGGTTGTACGCATCAAGCATCGCTTTGATGGGACGCGTGCCTTCCATAGCTGCAGTGATTCCCGCGGTTATCCGATTGCATGCCATGTCAGCCAATTGCTGATACATCAACTGCGCCGGATAAGTACCGCCCTTGCAGATCAGACAATTGTGGAGCCAGTCATTCGTGATGCGCTTTAACTGCCCGAACAAATGTAGTTTGGGCGCTTCTCCTGGATCACGCCACTTGGTGTAGAGGAGGCGTTGCGTCAAATTGAACACCAGAGACGAAGGCCGCATGTCCTGCAGGTGCTTTAGGTTCATGTCAACCGATGCGCCAATGATGCCCTCGTTGCGCGTCACGGACGGGCCGACAAGATCCGGGTCGAGAACCAAGACCGAATCCGCAGTAAATGTGGCCACTAATCTGTCCTTGGGCAGATCGATGCGGTAGCCCTCCACGCGGGGAAACCGGATTTCAAGGTGGCTGCGTTCTGGGTTGACTGCACGGATCTGCACTGTCTCGCGGGGAGGTTGCGGTGGCGCAATCACTGGCTTAGCAGTGAAATCAAATGGAATTCCGAAGACATCGGCGTACTCAACATTGAAGAGTCCTTCCTCGTTCAATTGGTACGACTGCCGTCGTAGCGCGCGGCCAATCACCTGTTCGCACAAGAGCTGGGTCCCGAACGCCCGAATCCCCAGGACATGCGTCACAGTATTGGCGTCCCAACCTTCTGTGAGCATCGAGACGGACACAACGCAGCGGATGTCACCACCAAGCGTTTCTGGCTTTCCAACCGTGTTCATCACCTCACGAAGAAGCGCTTGGTCCGTGATGTTGTCGGCAGCATGAGGGTCGCGGCTACGTTCGATCAGTTCACGTCTAAACCGCTCAATCTCCGGCCCGGCCATGCGCCGAAATCCCTCATCAAGAGCGTCGCCAGCCTCAAGCTGCTCGCTATCGATGAGCAGCGAGTTGGGACGACCAAGCGGATTCCCAGTCGCACGATCAAAGTTGCTGAAGAGTGGAAGCCGGCCATGCTCAAGTGTCTCAGTGCCATCCTCATTCTTGCGATGGAACCCAGAGACGAAGTCATAAACAAGCTTTGAAATAGCGGTATTTTGACAAACGATGATGAAGCATGGCGGGACACGGATGCCGTTCTCCTTCCAAAGGTTGAACGTCTTCTCATAATGGCCATAGAGCGCCTCAATTGCAGTCTGTAGGCGCGTAGGCAATTTAAGGGGGTCAAGCTCGCCGCCCTGGCCACGACCCTTCTTTGGCATTTCGTCGCGGATGTTCTCCCAGAGGTTGCGGTACACGGGCATTTCGTCATTGACAATGTTCTCCGCAACCGGAACCCGCGGAAGTTTCACAATACCGCACTCGATTGCATCCATAAGTGAGAAGTCGCACATGGTCCAAGGGAAGAGCGTCCCCTCCGCATAGCCGGACCCGGAAAGGAAGAACGGCGTGGCGGACAAATCGAGTACCCGCGCGACACCCAACTTGCGTGCCACTGCTTCGATACCAGAGATCCACAGCCGAGCAGCATCATTGTTCTTGGCCGCTTCCTTTTTATCCTCGCCCTTGAGTTCCGCGTCATCCGCTTCTGGCGGTTTACCGCGGTAACAGTGATGCGCTTCATCGTTCAGAACCATGATCTGCCGGAGGCCCATCAAATCGGGCATAACCCGCTGAATCATCTGGCCTTCGGACTCCAACGTATTCATGCTGGCTCCGGTGCGACCCTTCAACAGGGCCCGACCGCCGGCAGAAAGCTCTACCCGCTCTCGAAGTTTGAATGCGTGATAGTTCGTAATGACGATCTTTGCACCCATTACATCAGGAAGCATGTCCTGCGGCACAAGTTGGCGGCTTGCGTAGTAACTATCAGGATCATTCGGCTGGAGAACTCGCAGGCGCTCTTTGATGGTGAGGCCGGGCGCGCAGATCAGAAACCCCTTAGTGAATTGCTTGCTACCGGGCCGGCGCGTGGCGTTGACGGTCTGCCACGCGATAATCATGGCCATGACCGTCGTCTTGCCAGCGCCAGTAGCTAACTTCAGGGCGAGACGATTCAGCCCCGGATTGGAATCATGACTGGCCCTTGCCAGGTGTTCAAGGAGAAACTGCCCTTCCTTTGAATGCTTGGCAACTTCTGTCAACCAGATCGCGGTTTCAACTGCCTCAACCTGACAGAAAAACGGACGAACATCTGTAAAGGCGTGGTGGCGCCAATGTTGTAGTAGACGCGCGGTCTCCGGTGTGACATTCCAATGCGCAGGATTTGGCAGACTCCGCCAAAAACCGACTGCAGTCCGAACCTGATTGATGATCGGCGTCGGATCGTACTGCTGGTGCTTTGTCGAAAGGCCTTTGCCTTCATTGAAGACGAAGTCGTCGGGCTCGACCTGCGTCCGGCTGCGCTTCTTAGGCTTCGGGATGGGGGTGATGAAATCGGCGCGACGCCGTTCCTCGATGATCGCCTGCGTGGGCTGCCCGTCAGGATCGAGTTCCCAGTGCCTTCGAGGCGCCTCGTACGGCGAGTTCAGTATCGGGTGATCGAAGAATGGATTGGATTCTGGCATGAATAATGGGTTCCCGGAATACCTTCTATTGAAGATCTCGCCCAGGGGATGTTGACGAAGTAACTGAGGCTTGTGGCCAGTCCCGATAAACTAGGATAGCGTTCGACACTGAGGCACGAATCGGATGCCTGTAAACATCGCCGAGTAAAGCATCTGTGAACGGTGGACGACAAGCAATTCATGACGTCAAACATGCCTGCAAAACGCACCCGATCCAGCAATCGCCACCGCCCGACCGTAGTGTCACTGTTCACGGGCGCAGGGGGCCTGGACATCGGAATGGAAACGGCGGGATTTGAGACCATTGCGAGCGTAGAAATCGACCCGCACTGCAGAGCGACTATTCGCCACAATCGCCCCAGCTGGAACCCAGTGGAAATGCACGGTGGAGACATCACCCTGTTCACTTCTGCTCAGCTGAAGGCACTGAATTCCAATCCCAGGCAAGATGTCGGGCTAGTGATTGGGGGCGCACCGTGTCAGCCGTTTTCGCAGATTGGTCGCGGCGAAGGTGCCGCGTCCGAAACTGGGCAACTCTTTCGCCATTTCATGCGCGCAGTCGAGAATCTAGAGCCGCGCGGATTTGTATTCGAGAATGTGGCGTCAATCACTCAGGCCAAGCACAGCGAGGTAGTTGAATACCTAAAGGCTGAAGGCGACCGGCTCGGCTATACCGTTCATGTTGCAATACTGGATGCAGCCGATTACGGAGTTCCACAGCATCGCAGAAGGATGTTCGCGCTCGGGTGCCGCGGACCTCTGCAGCCTACGGATCCAACGCGAACTCATGCTTCGCCTGAGACCGCCCGAGAAACAAATCTGCCTGCGTGGCTGACCGTCGCGAGAGCGTTTGAGAACCTCAAAGAGCGCCGGCTAAACCGGTCAGACAATCTCTGTATGACGGTCAGCCCCCTTATGCTCAAACGGTACAAGTACATCCCCAGGGGAAGTCGGGATAATTTCAAACTGCTTCCAATGAAGCTCCGGCCGCCCTGCTGGAGAACCGGAAAGCACCAGGGGTCTGACACATTTGGTCGGCTAATACTTACGGAGCCGTCTGTCACCATCCGAACTTCCGGCTACCACCCAATGAAGGGGCGCTACATCCATCCGGTGAAACACCGAGGCCTCAACACGGCGGAATTGGCGCGACTGCAGGGATTTCCTGACAAATGGGAGTTCTGCAGCGCGTCAGGCAAGCCAACCCTGTCATCCGTAGCGCGCCAGATTGGGAATGCGGTCCCGCCGCCGCTGGCCGCTGCCATCGGCCGTGAGATGATGCGCTGTAGCAACCGCAGTTGACAATGGCCATTGACGGACGCCCATAGACTGGCGTCACCATGACACATGTTGAAATACTTCCGTGGCCGATCTCCCAGCATTCGACGGCAGAATCGCGGGTGGCACAGGCGCTTCACCAGTCAGACTTAGGACCTGACTGGCTCGTTCTGCACTCACTCAATTTAGCGGACGGGTCCACGCGAAAGAAGTGGTGCGAGGGAGATTTTGTAATCATCGGGCCACCCGGAATCCTCGTCATCGAGGTGAAGGGCGGTCGAATTGCCGTGAAAAACGGTAGATGGTCGTCCATCGATGAACACGATGTCGCGCACCAGATTCAAGACCCAATCGAGCAAGCAAAGGTCGTCGCCTTCGGCATTGAGAAGGAGCTGTTGAAGGTACATCCGCAGTTGAGCGGGATCCTTGCGCATGCCACTATCGGTTTCGCGGTTTGCTTTCCCGATGTTAATTGGACTGTCACTCTCCTGGACCTCCCGGAGAGGCTGGTAGCCGACCGCCCGTTTGTGAAGGCTCAAGCGATCGGTGATTTCGTCCGCAACGCACTGGCGTACTGGGTGAAAAAGCTTGGGAATCGGGTCTCCCCATTGTCCGCCGAAGAACGTGCACAACTGCGGCAGGCACTTCGGCCTGACTTCGACCTGTTCCAATCGATTGCCGCCACTGGCGATCGCATCATGGAAACTCAAGTTCGAGCCACCGAGGAACAGTACCGATACCTCGATATGGTGCAGCGATCGCCGCGCGTCTGCTTCGAGGGCGGTGCGGGAACTGGAAAGTCGTTCGTTGCGCTGGAGGCATGCAGGCGCCTCGCTCGAGAAGGGAAGTCGGTGGCGATGATCGTGCGAAGTAAGCCGCTCGCGACATCGTTCACGCGCGAGCTCAACGGCGTCTCCGCCAAAGTGCTGACATCGGACGCGATCGAAACACACACTGAAATTTACGACGCCTTGATTGTCGACGAGGGGCAAGATTTACTGCAACATGCGACGCTCGACGCGCTCAATCGAATAGTTCGCAACGGGCTCGAAGGCGGCCGCTGGTACTGGTTCATGGACGTCAACCGGCAACTCATGCCAGGGATCTCCTTGGACAAAGAATGCCTTGAACGCATACTTCGGATCGGCGGACACAATGGTATGGCCTTTACACTCGCCAATAACTGCCGAAATGCTCCCGAGGTCAGAGACAACGCCGTGCTCTCTACTGGATTTGACATCGGAACCTGCAGCCAATTGGGCGGCGGCGGCAGGGTCGACATACTCACCGCGAACGATCAATCGGAAGCGCTGGTGCAGCTGGCCGATTGGCTTCGAACACTTCGCATAGACGGATTTTCAAACAGCGATATCGCGCTGCTGACCTCAGGGCACCCGACATGGCTGTTGAAGGCGATGAAATCGACAGGCTATGAAAAGCCATTTTGTCTCGATGACGAAGTGAATCGCGATGTTCGCCGCGATGCGGCGGTGTGCTGTTCTTCAATCGCTGCTTTCAAGGGCCTTGAAAGGCCTTGCATAGCGGTGGTCGTCCCCAATGTTGCGGACACTACAGTCGACACCAGCGAACTGTATGTTGCACTGACCCGCGCGCGAGTCGTGTGCGCAGTGGTAGCATCTCCCGCACTGATAATGCGTTTAAAGACAAGCGCCGCCCGGGTTGCTGACATGAATCCTGAATATTTCGAAGGGTGACCATCGATGGAAGCACGTAAGAGAATCGTCGCGTACTTGCATTCCGAACTCGTAGGCCCCACAGAAGGAGCAGAGAGTGTCATCGATGGAGATCCAGGCGACCGCTACTGTGCCGGAGTTCTATACCCACAGGGCATTGTCGAGGCCGACGCGGCCCGGGATTCGGCGGGTATCAGTGACGACGCCCTTTCCGACGAAGAGACGACCGACGCGCAACCTGGAATCGAGGAAGTGGCGGCCGACGGCGCACTGAACACAGCGAACGAGCAACGACCATCGGCCATGGGGATTAGTTTTGTGCTGGAGGGTGAAGAGAGCATTGAGTTCACCGTAACCGCCCATGTTGCGCGCTATCGTCATGAATCTTCAAAGTGGCTTCGTACGGAGAGCGTCTGGACGACAACATTCGACTCAATGCTAAAGGGCACTCATCCCGAAGTTGTCAACCGTGACGGCCCCGGCGACAACTCAGACATTAGGATTCAGGCTCGAATTCGACAGGTTAAAGATGAGAAATCGGGCAAGCGTGCGATCATCACTGTGACGATGATTAACAGCAACAAAGCCGAGAAGCCAGGAAGGCCGAACACCGCTAAATGTTGCTTTGAATCGAGTTTCACTGCAATACCTGCTGATGGCACACAGTTGACTCGCTACGTAGGCGATCGGTCTCTCAGTTATGACGACGAAGAACAAGAGTTGGAGCTTCGCTACTCAAACCAGCTTCACTATGCGATCGGACATGGCACTGGCGCTTCTTGGAATATGAGCGAGGCAGGAGTTTGCCTGTCCGTGGCTGCAGTCATCTTTCCGGAGGCAATTGTCCGTGGTCTTGACTTTGTAGTTGCTGACATTCCGGGAAACACGTTGAGTCTGCAATGGCTTGCGGACGATCGTGTCTCAACAGCTGATCTTCGAACTGGACTCGAAGCACTCTGTACTAGGTATGAGGAATGGATCGGAACACAATGGGCCCAAGACGTGCCCGAGGAGTTGATCAGTGCCAAGAAACGAATCGTCACGCGCCAAGATGTTGCGTTGCGAAGGATGCGTCGTGGTGTTGAACTACTTTGCGACACTGATGCCAATCCCAATACTCTGAGGGCTTTCCGCCTCGCGAATGAGGCTGTGCTTCGTCAGATGATTATGTCCACCGATGCCTACGGGGGACGCTCCCGTCCGCGCGATTCAAATCCCGCACCGGAACTGGAGCCGATGGGTAAGAAATGGGCCGGCCGACAGTGGCGCCCGTTTCAGCTCGCCTTCATCTTGCTCACGATTTCGTCGCTGGCACCCGAAACAGCGGACGACCAAAAAGATCGGGATCTTGTGGATCTGCTGTGGTTCCCGACTGGCGGCGGAAAGACTGAGGCGTATCTGGGACTCATTGCATTCGAGGCATTCCGTCGCAGATTGGTAGACCCGATCCGGGGCGGCGGAACCGTTGCTATCAAGCGATATACGCTGCGGCTACTGACTACCCAGCAATTCACTAGAGCTTCAGCGCTGCTGTGTGCTATGGAGTTGATGCGACGAGACGACCCCGATACGTTTGGTACGGATGCGTTTCGAATAGGCCTATGGATTGGGCAACAACTGTCTCCCAATCTCTTTGCGCAGGCAAGAGATACGGCGATCGCAGTGCGAAATGCCAGTCATCCCATTTCCAAGTTTTTTGTTACTCAATGCCCGTATTGCGGTACTGCAAGCGTTCCGAAAGATAAGTCTAGTGACCCGGATGATTATGGATTTTGCGAAGGAGGGGATACTTTCAGTTTGTTCTGCACCAAGGCTTCCTGTCCGTTTAGCAAGTCGAATGGGAGTCTTCCAATCGATATCGTCGACGAATCGATTTACCAACATCCGCCCACTTTAGTGATCGCAACGATTGACAAATTCGCGCAGCTACCTTGGAACGATCGGTCTGCATCGATTTTTGGAAGCACTACTCACGTTCCACCATCATTGATTATTCAAGATGAGTTACACCTCATAAGTGGACCCCTTGGAACCATCGCTGGCGTTTACGAGGCTGCAATCGATCTGCTGTGCAGTCGGGAGACGATACGGCCAAAGATTATCGCGGCGACTGCTACAATCCGACGTGCAGAAGAACAGTGCCGCGCTCTTTACGGACGTGATGTCAATGTGTTTCCGCCTCCGGGGCTTTCAGCGGATGACTCGTTCTTCTCGCGCGAGGACCTCAAAGATCCGGGACGCATGTATGTCGGACTCATGCCGCAGGGTGTCAAACGTCAAACTGCTATGGTGCGCACTTGCGCCGCACTCTGGCAAGCACCCAAAGCACTGCACCTGGAGGGGCCGGAACTCGACGCCTACTGGACTCTGGTCGCCTACCACAACAGTCGCCGCGAACTCGGCAAGACGATGACAGCAATGCGGGATGACGTGGTAAGCCGCATTGAGGCCCTCGTTTCAGATCGGAATCTGCGTCGAACAAGTCGTAGTCCTGTGCTTATGGAGTTAAGTTCACAGGCGGCAAGCTCTTATTCTGGCGGTACTGCCGCAATCATCGACCGAATCAAGACTTCCGTGAATGACGAAGGAGTGGTTGATGCCGTCCCTTGTACCAACATGATTTCCGTAGGCGTCGATATTCCAAGACTGTCTCTCATGCTGCTCTACGGGCAACCGAAGACCGCGGCCGAGTACATCCAAGCGTCGAGCCGTATCGGACGTGTGGCGGCACGGCCACCCGGATTGGCTGTGGTGTTGCTCAGCCCGAACAAACCTCGCGACCGTTCTCACTATGAAATGTTCTGCGGTTTCCATGATTCGCTATATCGATTCGTCGAACCGAGTAGTGTCACGCCCTATTCACCACCAGCACTGCTGCGCGCGTTACCTGGGATGCTGGTGGCCTGTATTCGGCTGATCGCAGGCCTCCAGGTTAACGAATCTGCCTATCTCTTCAATCCTGCAACCGAACCATGCCTCGGCACCCTCGCAAAGTTGCGAGAACGAATGAAGGCGGCGGCGGGTTCCGACGCGGACCGCGCACTTGCGGAACTAGATCGAGTTGTTGATACCTGGAGTGGTCTGATTTCCTCAAACGAATCGCTTAAATACAAGAGGGGCGGAGAACATTCCCCAGCACTTCTAGTCAAGTATGACGCGACACGGGGTCTGATTGGACGCAATGGCGAGTTAGTTGCTCTTGACTCGATGCGCAATGTGGATGGTGAGACAACAGTACTTGTGAGACCATAATGAAATCGATTCGATCAACTCAATACGTCACAGCGTTCGGTCCGGGAGCAATCTTTGATTTTGGGGGCGAATCACTTATCGCCATGGGTCAAGATGCGTGGAACCCTCAACGGGCCACCAAAATTTTATTGCCCCGCCTTCAGCAACAAGCGTCAGCTATCTGCGGACGACCGATCAACCACTTCCTAGTTCCGCCTATCGAAGACAAACGGGATGACACGGCGAGTCCATCAGATTCAGGAGTACCCTACTACCGATTCCCCAGATGGCTCTTTTGTCCCGATTGTCGTCGTATGGCGCGCTGGGAGCAACAAGATGAGGAGATTCTGATTCAGCGGGAGGCCAGTGCCAAGCCTACGTGTAAAACCTGTGGCCGCAAATCAGAGCTGGTTCCAATGAGATTTGTCTACGTCTGCAAGGCTGGTCACATTGGCGATATTAACTGGCCAGACTGGGTGCACTCGCATCCCGACGGAAGTAACCACCAACCCGGATGTAAGTCCGTGAAGGACCTATCACTGAATGCCCGAACAGGAGCGGGCGGGGGATTGGCATCCCTTTTGATCAAATGTAACGCGTGCAAGGCAACGCGAAGTCTAGGCGACCTCATGACGCCAACCGAAATCAGCAGGTCGGGAACATCTTGCCGGGGCGCCCAGCCGTGGCACCGGCAGGGTGGGCAGTGTAAAGAAATGCCTCAGGCAGAACAGCGTGGTTCAAGCAATGTCTATTTCCCGCGACTCCTTTCTGCGCTAGACATTCCCGATCTTGAAAGCATTCCGAAGCAAGCAAAGAGCCTTGACTGGCAGAAGCTTAATGATTACAAACGGCGCTATCAAGGCACTCCAGCACTGTTGAAGGAAGCGAGACTGACGGTTCAATGGCGCAATGGCATCACTAACGCAGGGGTAAAGGTTGGCCTGACATTCGAACAGGCTTGCGACTACATAGAAACCGAGTCAGATACTCCAGCCGAAGCACCACCAATGAGCAGCGCTGGGTCCTTAGCAGAGGCCGACGAACTGCTGAAACAGGATGAGTGGACTGCATTTTTAGCCGATCGAACTTTCGATCAATTCAAGTGCCTCCGGCATGAGATTGAGGCGGAACTGTTGACTGGAATCTCATTCGTTACTGAGGTAAAAACACTGCGGGAGGTCCGAGCATTCACGGGGTTTAGTAGGTTAAGCCCATCGAATACAGTGGTTCCCAGCAGCAACCTTAGTCAATGGCTTCCTGGAATTGAAGTATTTGGCGAAGGGATTTTTCTTGCATTGGACGACCGCGCGTTACTAACTTGGGAGAACGAGAATGGCAAGTCGCTCAAAGCTCGCCTTGATCGGATGCTAAGAGCCCGAAACGAAGATGAGGGACTAGTAGGCACCTTGCCAGAGCCTACACCCCGATTTGTCATGCTTCACACACTTGCGCATGCGCTCATCCGCCAATTGTCCTTTGAATGCGGATACGAGACTGCAAGTCTCCGGGAGCGGCTGTACTGCTCCGCTGGCGTCAACGGACAACCCGGCAGGACTGGGGTACTGATCTATACGGCCTCGAGCGATTCAGAAGGGGCGCTCGGTGGTTTAGCCCGCCAGGGCGTACCAGACCGGTTCGTACCCGGATTCAAGATGGCAATCAAGCGCTCCTCATGGTGCTCCTCAGATCCGGTGTGCGCCGAATCTCAATCCCAAGGGCTAGGCGGACTGAATCGAGCTGCTTGCCATGCATGCATGCTCATTACGGAAACATCATGCACGTGCTTCAATACAATGCTCGACCGATCTTTGCTCATCGGCGATGGAAGCCCCATGCATGGTGGTGTCAAGGGGTTTTTCAGAAACATTGAGACAGATAATGCCTAAACGATGAAACTCCCAACTCAGCAACAACTCACGACAGAGCAGAAAACACCAATTAGTGCGCCCATGACAGACTCCATGATTGTCACTGGCCCACCCGGCAGCGGCAAGACGGTCGTTGCGATTTATAGGATGAGGCAAGCCCGCAAAGTGGATCCCGGTCGGACCGTAACGGCAATCACCTACAGCCGACTCCTTGCACACTACATGCACGACAATCGAGATAAGACGCAGGCAAGTACTTACCACTCGTGGCTGTGGCATTACTGGAAAAAATGCACAGGAAGCAGTCCACCAGTGCACGAGAGGTATCACTACAACTTCCAAACCATGATTGTTCATGCCGAAAGCATTTCGGCTGCAAACTCTGCAGTGTTAGCTCGGTGGAACTGGGGCCATCTCGTTATCGATGAAGCACAAGACTTACCACTCAAGTTCTTTGAATTGCTCCAGGTGTTGATGGAAAAATTTAAAGGCGAGCCTAAATCGGCGCGCCCAGTACTGACTGTGCTGCTTGATGACAATCAGACCACACGATTCACACGTAAGCCCAGACCCGAGACCGATGAACAAGACGTCGTTACGATCGATCGAATCAAGGAAGACTTACCAGCTAGACTCTTCGACTTACGTAAAAACCATCGAAACACATCGGAAGTATCAAATTTCTCCAGCCATTTCTATATTGGCACTACGTCTGGCATCGCTGAGCCATCAAGCCGATCCGGCGCAAGGCCGACTCTCCGCACCTACACGGAAATTGAGCAACTAGCTCGATTCGTCTTCCTACAAGCCCAAACGAAGGCTTATAATGTCGGTGTTTTTCTTGACCAGACCAGTCAGGTTAAGGAACTACTTGGCGCACTGGAGAACATTAAGGGCCAAGACCGAAAGGTAAAAGTGCAATCGTTTCTCGCTAGTTTAAAGGATCTGGGAGGCATCGCATTTGACACACCGGGCGGCTCTGTAACTGTGATGTGCCGCGATAGCGCGAAGGGGCTGGAGTTTGACATGGCCGTCATCGGTGGCCTCGACACCATGTCGGAAATCACTCTTCATGATGCTGACGCAAAGATGGCCCTGTACGTACTAAGTACGCGCCCGCGACACGAACTCGTCATCGCGTGGATGGGCACAAAGGATGGATTCATGAGGCGTTGTAGGGAGCGGTTTCCACCCCTAGACGGGCTGGATAATGGCCTTTGGTCCGATGGAGGACCACTGTGACTGTATCAACAATTGAGATGCTCCTCATTTCCTCGCGTCACGGGGTGTCCGCCGCACTTCAGAACAGGATTATTGTTCCACTAAGGCACGGGACTCCATCTTCCCCGTTTGCACAGTCGCTCGGCGGTCGGATCGCTGTGGCCACGGGAGGGATCGACCGCGAAACCCGGCTGAGTAGCACCATTGGCACGGAATTCAATCCACCGGTTCTGCTCTCCCTCAATGACAAATGGCGCAGTGCGGCAGATACTCGCCGGACGACTGGCCTACCGATTGTTCCATGGTCCGCAGTTGCTTCAATGATCGTCGACTCCGAGGATGCTGCCGACCTTATTCGCGGAAATGTCTTTCCCGAATGTGTCAATGCGGGGGTGCCAATTCGCATTGATCCCACTGCCTTCGAATCTGAAGTACCAATCTCGCTACCGACGGGTGTGGAGATTGATGCACTTTGCTTGGAGCAGACTGACCGGGCAATGGCTGCACTACTGCTGAGCGACCCACGCGAAGAACTTGTTCCCGCACTTCATAACTCTTCGGAACTGGCGGATTGGGCAATCGACGTCTTGGCGTCGCGGTTCAAGTCATCTGACCACCATGTGACTGACCAGAGTTACCAATTGTTCCGAGACGTCGTATCGGCGATTTCGGCCACCAGTGGACCATATGAACCAGCATCACTCCTCGATGCGTGCCGCACCGCATTGCGCACGCAGAACAATGTCGAAAGAGGCATTCAAGAGTGGCTAAAGACCCTCGAAGCTGCCACCAGTGGTAGTGCAGAAGTACTTAAATTCGGCGACTCTCACAACATTTTGCTTCGTGGACTCATGCTGGCTGCGTTGCGTAATTCCATCGATCGCATCAAACTGGCGCGTAATGACTCGCTCAATGCTGGTGATTCTGTTGTGCGAACTGCGTTGTTCGTGCACGGGTTGATGATCGGCATGGGAGGGATTGACGCCAAGTTAAAGTCAAACATTGCGTGGTTCGATGCCAGCGCAATGTTGATACTTTCTGCACTCGTTCCTGATCTCAAACTGACGACGGATGATCCAATTGTTGTCGAGACTGAGCTTAATCATCGATTTATCAGCGTCATTCCAAGTGCTGGCGATCTAGTTGCTGCATTTGCTGAAGAAAAGCTGGTCGCCAATGCAATTTCTCCAATTCTTCTCGCAACGATGACAGAAGTTACCTTTGGAAAATTTGCGGTTGGTCGTATTCAAGATCATCCAGATGGGATGCGACTTGTCATATTAAGTCAGAACTTACTGGGTGAAGCAAGCGGAAGTGCGTGGACTGCTGTCACCAATTCTCGGTCCTCTGCTTACAACAGACGCACGCTTGTCGGCCTGCTAGAAAATTCTGCTAACGGGCTAACAGTCCCCATCTGCGACGGATCTCGCGCTGGGTTCTACGTAAACGTGCAGCCCGTACCTGATGGGTTACGCAGCGCCGTGACCGTCGCCGCTAATGCGCTACGTGACATCGGCTGGGCAAGCAAGCCATCACCCCGGAAGCGCAAGGCCCCAGACGTCAACCGAACCTAGATGATCCCCGTAAATCCTTAACAGTTCATCGAGCACTGGTAATGGTACGCCCGAATACGCGAAGACTTCCGTGACCCGATGGCACCGACGCGTCGGGAGCCGCCCGACTGGAGCAACCAGTGCCCGTTCTAGTAATCCTGGCGGACGAGAGTTCACATCGAAACTAACTGTGCCCGACTCAGTATCAATCCCGCCTACGATTCCTGCCTGAAGAGCCCCAACCGCGCGGACGAGACCGAATTCGCCAGCGAAGACTTCGTTGCCACGGGCGAAAGCCCACTGTGAATTTCCACCACTGAGCGAGGAGACTCGTATGGGGCAACCAGGTGGTTTGGCCGTATATCGCGCATCAACTTGAACCAAATCCGCAGGAAGGCGCTCTAGGGCGTTGATCCAGTCGCACGCTGGCTTCACTTGCCGTAGTAGCGCAATCGCGGATTGGTGACGATGATCAATCGGTACATCATGACGACTTACATCCCAGGCGGTAGGCGCTGAAGCAGATCTCCGAGAAGTGATTTGCTTGACACCGATGGGCATATCCACCGAGGTTCGTGCACCGCAGAGAACCAGTTCCTCTGCAGCCTCAAGAAACCCCGCCAAGTATGGCCTCAGCATCGACCACCGCTTTCGCGCAACATCAAGGTCGACATGCCCAAGCGCCGATAGTTCGTTGAGTACTGGCAACGGGCCGCGCCCACGGAGCGTCTGCCGCTCGGCGTCCCATGTTGTAAGACCAAACGCCATCATGGCGTTCACTAGCTCTGTAAATGTTCCTGATCGGCGTGCGGACATCCAATCGAGAAGTTTGTCGTATGCATCTGTATTCGTCGATAAATCGTCAGTTTCGTAATCATCCCCAAACCGAATCATTGCAGATTGGATAGCTAGTTGAATGGACCATAGCGAGGAGAGGAAGTGGAATGATTTAACCTCGACTTGGCCGTGAGTCATAGGTTGAATCTCAGCCTCCGAAATGAGCGTCTTAGACTGCAATGAGACACCTACCACACAATCGACAATGTCAATGACAGATTGGGGAACGGTCTTGCCTGGAGCAGTTCCTGAGCACTCAAGAAACACGTAGTACTGTCGATTTGGCTTCCGCTCAAACCGAATCCCCATCAGTGCCGCAGCCGATCTTGGGTTACGCGACATTGCGCGTCGTATCCGCTCTACAGCTACCTGCGGATTAAAGCCAACGACCAGTGCGATAGCGAATCCACTCATGGAGTGGGCTCCAGTCCCAGCGCCCGCAAACCACCAAGTGCGATACCGAATGCTTCAAATGGCTGCGCAGAAACTGACACCGTTGCGGACAACCGCACGGGGAAAGTTACGAAGTCAACCAGCGACGTCGAAGGAACTCGGAGGAAAACCTCAAAACTGCCGGTTTGCGCACCAGTAGTTACCAATGATTTCCACGTTAAATCGCATGAATATCCACATTCAACATGACCGACCACTGCGCCAGTCGCAGATTCTCTCACCCCGATCACCACAATCTCACTGTCAAGGAGGATTACTCGTATCGCTGGTGGTGCAGACACAAGCCACTCCCCTGGCGCGCCGCTGAGCCCCCCAACAAGACTTAAGCCGGAACGAAACCGCGGTCTGAGATCGTCGATTAATCCCTGCGCTACTTCCGATAGCGCAACTTCACCATCCCAAGCGCCCGCAAGTGTCATAACGTTTTCGCGCGTTAGCCATCCGTTGAACGCAACAACTGGCGCGGCAGGATCTGACGCGATGAGACCGCGCTTCTGAAGGTGTTGAATATGTCCATCAGCCACCTCTGAAGTCATCAACGTAAACAACTCGCCCAAAGCTGGCGCGCGCCACGGTCCAGACATTCCACCAGGCCCACCCTCCGTCAGGATCCACATCGGACGGGGTGAAAATTCTGCGTAAACCTCCACTCCGGATGCAAAGCGAACCGCCCAACGAGCGGGTGTACTCGGATCAAGGACTGGAAACGGGCCTATCCATAATCCATCTATCAAATCCAACGGGCGTACTTCGTTTCCGTCATGAATCGTCGCGACTGGTCGTGCCATTGACTCAAGGCCACCGGGTACTCGCGCAAATCCCTGCCAAAGTTGTTCACCTGTCGCATAGTTGACTTCGCGAGTAAGCAGCACCCGCAAGCATCTACTGTGCCTGTCCGTCGTTGATGGCGTCTTTGCATCGCCGTGATCAGATTCGAAATCCGAACTCGAATCCTCATCAGCGTCGATGAACGCATCAAACCCCGCACGGCCCAGGCTTGTTAGGCGCGAAGGTCGGCGATCTGCCAAAAGTCGGGTGAGATGTGCACGCGTGAAAAATCGATTGGGGCTTGAAACGAACCAACTTGAAAACCGCGATTCATCAACACCCCGCGGCAAACGCCCATCGCGCGTGGCTGTTCGTGCTGCTTCAACCACCGCCGCAGCATCGCCATGACGTAGGAGACATTGAGAGATCGCATAGTGCGTATAGCGATACGCGCCCTGACCAGGGACGGCTGATTCGGCTCGGCCCATTAGCCTGACCCACTCATTCCACTTCAACCAAAGGACGTGTTCAGGCGCCTCCGGGTCAATCTCCAGACCAAGCGGCCGGCCCTCACCACCACGCAATCCCAGCAAATCCGAAAAGTGCTGCCAAAATTCTGTTTGGACGACTCCATCAGCTGCATCACTTCCCATTTCATATGCGGCGTGAACCAACAGGCCCAGCAGCACCGCGCTCTTCGGTAACACCCTGCCCGGCCGATGCGGGTCACTGATCGAGTTACGTAGGCGCCAGACGAGAACGCGCCCGCTTGGGGCGATCCACGCCTTTGCGGTGGCGTAGAAATGTGCAACCGCTAAATCGGCAGGTACTGTCGACGGCCGCCCAACAATTGCTGCGTACTCAACAATGCGCCGAATGGTCGACGGGCGAATGTCTAGGTAACACTGCTCACCCGAACTGGAAGACGACAACAGCCAATCGCAAATAGCACAGCACCACCAATCATGTGCTGCCTCGCTCGGATGTAAGTCCTGACCCGGATTCATTTCGATGCTTGTACTCCCCTTTGGCGATGCCTTACCGCCACCGCAATTTAGAGTACCCGGAGACGCGATAGTGTGGTCCTGGTAATCGATGTAATTGGACAAAGGCCGCCCGCGAAGCCCGCGTTACGAAAAACTACGGCCACTCATCGCAAACCGTCTACCCCCATTTCGCGTGGTCTTAAAGCGGGATCTACCGAACAATCCACTCGCTGCGGGCCGCCGGATGACCTACCACAAGCCGTCCGTTTCGGTCCCGACTACCTCAGCCCCGAATAATGACTAACCCGCCTTGCCATAAATATTCTTCGAGTGAAACTCGACGAACTGACGCATCGGCTGCATTTCTTCAACTTTAGGAGTTAAGAGTGCCATTCCGTCTTTCAAATTAATGATCGTTCCACGTTCAGGATTCGACAAAACCGACTCAGCAAGTTTGGGGTGTCGTTTCACACGGACCTGGCCACGGCTAATACACAATGTGAACAAGCCAGCGTCGAACAATCGATGCAAAGTCGGCGTCAAGACGAGTGCGTTTCCCAGTGCGTCAGGTCCCTTTTCGGACACCGGACGAATGTGCGCCACCTCAAGAGCACTCGCTAGCCTTGAGGCGGGGAGTTTTGCTGTCGACAATCCGGTGACCGCGCATCGATAGCCGTAGGCCGTTAACACAGTATCGCGAAATGTTGCGTTTCGCGCGTAAGCCGCCACTTGTAACTTCCGTCGCTCGGCAAGCGGAAGGTCTGCATCAACACTGTAAACCCTTGTTCGCACATCCGAAGATGAACCGAGGGCCAAAATTTCCATCGCATTTGTTGCTGGCATCTCGCGAACTGCCATCCCCCGCAGCATTGCACCGCGCCCCTTCGCGGGCACGTCGCGCAGTCGATGCTCGACCGGTGTGTCGTTGACGACTAGAGGCACCACCTGATCGAAAGAACGGATTCCCCCGTCAAAATTGACTCGCCATTTGCCGTTTTGATGTCGTTTGGGCGTGTCTGAGATTTCCGTCCAGCCGACAAACGCTTTGCGGCCGCCCTCGCGTCTGGGTTCATAAATCAAAGCACAGATAGGCTGCGATCGACTCACCCCATAGAAACACTTTTGATACTTGGTGGGGAACTCATAGCCGGAATCAGTGTCGGCGTATCCCGATTCTTCTCTACTTTCCAGGACAATGAATCGCATCTCTCACGGACTATACCTTGCGAGCGGACATCCAACCGAAGCACAGCCACCCATCAATTCTGCCAAACCCCCCACCCCCGCTTCCGCATCCGCACCGCCAGCCGCACCTCCGCCGCCTGCGCTTCCACGCTGTTCTTAAACGTCACCTTGTACTTCGGTACCAAGTCCAATCGCAATCGCTCGCCGAACTTCTTCACGTACTTGCAGCTCTTGTAGCCAGTCAGATGCTGAGTGAATCGCACCTCCGGGTCAATACCAGTCGACCCCACATAGATGCACAACTTCCCCTTTTTCATCTCGGGGTTCTTTGCAACAAACTTCTTGTCCTTTAGCACCGCCGGGTTCAGCTCTATCACATAGACGCACGGTTTCGCTGCTGCCATGTGCTGGATTATGCCAAGGCATAGCAATGACCGCTCGCGATGGATTTGGATCAAACGCCTCCGAAGCCCAAGAGCTATTCGAATCAGATAACGGTTGAAACGAACTCCGATTAGGCACGGCTAGCGCGAGCGCTGGCCTCAGCTATAAATTGCAGCAGTTTGACTTTGGATCGCGGCAATGCGCTTCCTGTTCGCCCTTCAGCTGCCCACATGCTTGTTAGGTCTTGTTGCAGCTGCACGATTTCTAACTGTCGAGGGGTTGGATCCGGCTTCCGGACTGGCGGTCGCCCCCCCCTTCCACCCACGCGATCGTTTGAGATCCGTCGTGGATGAACATCTGCAACCTTCGAATGCCTAGGTCGGAGTCCAATGGCCCGTTGAGATTTCATTGCCAACTTCGCCGATGACTCGGTTCGTTCGAATGAGTGGTGAATCCAAGATCCCTGGCTCTGAGAGTAGACCTCCACACGCCATCGGGCCCAACGAGGCATACCCGGGACGTAGCTAGCCATGCCATCATCGTGGGGACTCTCTCCCTGGCTGATACGACGTTCCCGAGCCGCCATCTCTGACGGCCGAAGAATCGTGGGACCCGTACTGCCTGAATTGCGTGCCTTCTTAGTCACCGGTGTCTACAGCATAACTGGACTTTGGACTTCCACTCGAATGACGGACACCCCCTCCACCACCCGCGCATTCCCCCGCGCATCCTTCACCGCAATCCGCACATAGCCCGCGCCCGCGCCGCCGCTCAAGCCCCGGCCCATCCCCGACGCATCGCGAATAAATACCCCACGCTCGCGACACCGCGCGACCAACGTCGCCGCATCCGCGCACTCCAGCCCGCCGGCTGGCAACTCACACAACACGAAATTCCCCACCCCGGGGAACGTCTTCAAGCCCACGCCACGCAATCCCGCTTCAAGCTCGGCTCGCAACTGGTGCGTTTCAACATAGCGCGCTGCGTAATACTCGGGGTCAGCTAACGCTTCCACTGCCGCAACTTGTGCCGGCAAACTCACAACCCACGGCGGCGTTAATGCGCGTAATGCCTCTAACTGATGCGCACCGGCACACAAGTAGCCAGCACGCACGCCACTCAATGCATAGACCTTCGACATCGATTTACACACAATCACATTCTCGGATCGAGCAGCAAACTTCTCAATCGACTGCGCTGCCCCCGCATACTCCACGTAGGTCTCGTCCACCCACACCCGAGTGCGCTCGGGAACGTTGCTCAGTAACGCCTGCAGATGCTCGCGCTGAATGAAACAACCAGTCGGACTATTGGGGTTCACCAGCACAACAAGGTCATAGCCACGCTCAAGGGCACATGACAACTTCTCAAGGTCAACCGCAAATCCGTCCACTGGGTGCAACGGGAATCGGTCAACAGTGCAGCCAATGACTTGCTCCAACACGTGCGCGTATTCGCCGTATGTTGGATCCAATATCAGCGCACGCGATTCCCGCGTCAACCAGTGCCGGAACGCTCGGAAGATCAAGTCTGAAGAACCCGCTCCCGGCAGAATGTTGCACGGCGACACCCCGCGCGCCATCGCAATTGCCTCAATCAACCCATCACACGACGTTGGCGGGGAAGTCTGTAACAACCACGGCAGATGCGCTTGCAACTTCGCAATGACCCGCGGAGATGGCGAAAACCACGCATCCAATACATCAGCATTCACAATCTCTTCGCGCCGCTCCAACGTGTCAAACTTGGTTCCAATGGCATCAAAGAACGCACCGCCATGGAAGCATCCAGCCGGTCTTTGAAACGGAAAGCTCAACTTCCAACTGACCTTTGCTTCAAGCCCGGCAATCATCTTTGCAAAGTGCACGGACCGCGCACGCATCAGATCCATGCTGGCGTGCAGTGCTTGATATGTCACCGCGCCACTCCGGATCTCAATGCCCACCGACTCCAACCCAGCCCGCAAATACATGTCAAGAATCTCTTGACGCCCGATCGCCATGATCCGCGTTCCGCCATGCGAGTCAACCCACCGCAGCGCCGCGTACATCAGAAGCGTTGCCACCTCCGTGTTGCGCGCTGCCTTGGTGACAGTCAGAAGCCGAAGCTCATACAGCCCATCATCAAACGAAAACGGAAGGCTTTCGCGCGCCACATACTTGTCAATTGAATACGAAGGCGCAGTGGGCGGAGTAATACTGATAAATCCAACCACTACCCCGTGACTCTTTGCCACAACGTAATGATTGTGATCATCAAGTGCGTCGCGCAATAGGCCTGCTTCGTTCACCGCATGCTGGCCAAGTTCCCGCGCGTACACATCATGTCGAATGCAATAAATATCTTCGCGCTCAACCGGCGTGGCGGACGACAACTCAACTTGCGTCTGAGTCATGCCAACACCCAGCCGGGCGCGAGCACTGGATGGGACCATGAAGCGATTCATCGACACTCATACACTACCGCTCTTTCCACCGCCCCCACCTCAAGCTCTGCCCATGCTCATCCCCCACCCGTACCTCCGTCTCTTCGTCGACACCGCCGGTCTTTCGCACTTCGAAGAGTGCACACTGCCACTCGGCACGCGCAGCTTCGCGCCGCCGACCACGCCGCTTGAAGCATCCGACTTCATCCCAGCAACCGGATTCGTGGTGGTGCGCTTCGCCGCCGACTGGTCAGGACCATGGCACCCTTCGCCGTACCGACAATGGTTCTTCATGCTCGCCGGCTCCCTCACCATCACCGCCGGCAACGGCACCGAGCGCACCCTCTGCGCAGGCGACGTCATCCTCCTTGACGACATGGGGACCAAGGGCCACTTGACGCGTGTCAACGGCAGCACGCAAGTAGTGGCCGTGGGGGTGCGGGCGCCCGTGGATGCCCCCTAAAGGCCGCGCCGCGCTGCGGAAACCCCGTCACCGTTCGATTCTTCTCAATAAATCCCAAATTCGTGAGCCAGTCCGCACGCGGATTGCGCCACTCATGGCAACACGCCGCTTCATGCGCCAGCATGGGGGCTTCGGTGGGTGGTGCTCCGTACTTTCACGAGAACTCGTTCCAATGAATACATCCCGCTTCACTCTCATCGCATCAGTGGCGCCGGCCCTCGTCCTCCTCAGCGCCTCTCAGGCAGACGTAATCGTGAACCAACCGTATGACGCACCGTACGCGATCGCTTCCCAGTACATGTCCGATGATCCGACTTACTCCGCCCAAGCGTTCGATGACTTCACGCTCACCACCACGACCGATCTCTCGGGCCTGACCGTCTACGGACAGGACGCTGGCGATGATTCCTACAACACTGCTGTAACCATGCAAATCAGATCAGGCGTCGGTGTCGGAGCGCCCATCCTGTTCGAGCGTTTGGGGACGCAGGTCGGCCTCGATCTGGTGTTTGACCTGACAGGCATACAACTTGATGCTGGTCAATATTGGCTCTCTGCCTTCGTCGTTCGACCCAGCAACGGCGGCGGCTACTGGTACTGGGGCCAATCCGACACCACCAACGGTGCCGGCGCAATGTGGCAGAACCCAGGGGACGGATACGGATACGGAAGTACCCCTATTCTGGTGAGCCAACTCAGTAAGGACGGCGGCGCTTACGACATGGCCTTCATCCTCGAAGGCACCGTCGTCCCAGCCCCCGGCGCACTTGCACTGCTCGGCGCCACTGGTCTCCTCGGCAGCCGTCGGCGGCGCTGACTAGATTAGTAGGCATGACACTAGTACTAAAGATGAGTCTCGCCGGCCTCGCCGCTTGCCTCGCGCACGGCTGTACCGGCGAATCAACAACCGGTCTCGCATTGCCCGACCTCGCTGCACACCAGTGGAAGCACCGCGTGTTGATCATCGACACGCCGTCCATGCAGGCCGCCCCCTACCTGCAACAAATCAGCGCATTCGATGCCGCTGCGGCGGGTCTGAAGGAACGCGACCTGGAAGTCATCACCCAAACAGCAGCGCCAGCGTTTCGGGTGCGGCTCGTTGGTAAAGACGGTGGAGTGAAGCTTGACCGTAGTACGCCGATGACTACCAGTGAGCTCTTCACCATCATCGATGCGATGCCCATGCGGCAGGACGAAGTATCGAATCGCTAAAGCATGCCCCGCCTCCATCGCTGCATCGTGGAAACATGGATGACGAGGCGTTAGTGAGTTTGAAGTGGCGGCGAGCGGGGGCGTGTGCTTTTTCGGGCGTAGCGCAGCTAGAACGGCGCTTTTTTCAATTAAAAAAAATCTGAAAATCCATGATGGATGGGGAGGGCAGATTGCGTTCTCGAAAGTGGCGCGGGCGTCATTCGACGCCTTCGTTTGAACCCTTCCCGAAAGGTCTTTCCCAATGATTATCTCGGAGTACCCCTTAATGCGTACCGTCTTTGCATCCGTATCGTTTGCGCTGGTTGCCGCCGTCGCTGCTAACGCAGACATGGTTGTATCGCAGCAGAACTTCAACAACCTCGCCCTTGGCGGCATCTCCACCGACGCCACCGGCGCCACCGCTGGTCCGAGTGGCTGGTACACCTTCGGTAGCAATGCGACCTACGCGCAGGTCGTTGCCGACCCGAATGCGGCCAACACCAACGGCACCGCTGCTCACAACGGCGGCCAGGTCCTCCAGACCCAGGCTGCTGCCACCGGCGGCTCGACGCGCTTCACCTGGAACGACGACGTCTACAACACCATGGGATCGAACCCGGTCGGAAACAAGGTGTTCAACATGACCTACGACTTCTACATGGGCGGCGCCAGCGCGAACAGCAAAAACCGCTACGGGAACTACCTCTACGACACGACTGGTACCAAGATCCTCGCTGGTTGCACGATGCAGAACGACACTGGGCAGTTCTACCTGCTCAGCAACTTCAACAATTCGGGAACGATCGGCAACTTCAGCTTCAGCACTGGTACTAGCGGAATCCTTGCGCGAAACACGTGGTACACATTTATGTACACGTTTAACTCGACTACTGGACGCACAACGGCGGGCTTTAAAGCCTACGGCGCTGCAGCCTTCACGGACTTCTTCGTCGATGGAGCTGCTGCGGGTTCAGTCGCTGGCGAGTATGACCTGGTCGGTTCTGTCA
>JBDKKN010000118.1:0-2857 GCA_039796075.1 Planctomycetota bacterium
CTGGAAAAATGAATTCCTGTCAATGGGCCACCAGAGGCGATTGTCAATCCCGCCGCTAGCAGATGAAACATATTCCCGATTTGAGCACACTCTTCATCTGTTCGAGGATCTCGGTTTGAACGGCTGAATCATCTGCCCCCAGAGGCTCTCGGGCATCGGTTCGTGAATGCCGAAATCTTCGGGAATGCGCCCCTTTGGCATGTAATAAGTTCCGAAGATCAAATCCCACACCGGAAGTAGCCCTGCGAAATTCTTATTGATTGCGTCGGCTTCCTTGGAGTGATGCCAGCGGTGAAAGACCGGCGACGCGACGACGGCGCGCAGTGGTCCATAGTTCCACGTCACATCCGCGTGAAGCATGATTGCATAGAGCGTGAGCGCCGGCGCTGTGCTCGCTGTCACCCACGGATTGAATCCCAAGAAGAGCAGCGGAATGACTTGAATCATGCGCCCGACCAATTCGTTCACGGGGTGCACGCGCACCGACGCCAGCCAGTCGAGATCTTGACTTGAATGATGCACGGCATGGAATGGCCAGAGCCGACCTCGATGAAACATGCGGTGCTGCCAGTAACCGAGAAAATCTGCGAGCACATAAATCTCGACCGTCTGCAACCAAAGTTGTTGATGACCGAGCGGACCGAAACCCGCGTACTCCTTTAATTGAAGCGACTCGACGCTTGCAAGTCCCAACGCGACAAGCACGATTGCAGGAAGCACGATCGCTAGTCGCACCAGCGGTTTCGTGACGAGCGCGATCAAAAAGAAGTACGAAACATCAGTCATCCACGCCTTGCGCAAAAGTGTGCGCGGTCGTTTGCGTCCGAGGACGCGCTCGACGAGCATAAAAAGAATCGCAAGCAGGATGATTCCAACAGTGACTCGCAATACGGTATTCACCAAGAGAATATTATCCCGAATAGGCTCTCGAACACGCTTTTGATAGGGATTCGCTTGATTTAGCAAAAATGAGTCCAATAAAACAGAACAGGTTTATCTCTTGCAGAGATGGTTTGCGCTATTGATTCGTGGATAGAAATTGCCGGCGAAGAGCTGAAAATTCGCCATAAAGTTGTTGGTGCTGGTGCAGAATTCTTGGACTAACAAAAATAAACTTGCGTTTTTTAGAAATTAGATTTGCTTTTGTGTTTTGTGAGAGTATTTATTGTTTGTACTTGCTCTCCCCAAACTGAGTTTCGTACTGTTAATCCCTTTTTTCCCTATCCCCTAATAGGAGCCAATCCATGTCCGTTATAACTCGGCGTTCTCTCGCTGTTCTTGTCGCCTCAGGCGTATGTGTCACTTCTGCTTCCGCTGACATGATTGTCGGTTGGACGATTCCTACTGCGTTTCCCTCGGGCGCGGGCAATGTTCCCACTGGCACCTTCTACAGTGTCGGCGTCGGTGACCAGGGCGCAGCGACCGTGGGCACTAGCCTGTCGAGCACTCACCAGTTGGCCTCGTCAGGCGCCAACGCAACGTCGTACACCTCGCCCTCCGGTAACGGCAGCCAGTACGCATTCTCTAGCAACGTGTGGAAGGCCGGCGACTACTACCAAGCGGCCTTCAGCGGCACCGGCTACACCGATGTGTCGTTCGCGTGGGACTTCACTCGCAGTACCACAGGCCCGGCGGCCTGGACGGTCATCATGAGCGTCGATGGTGGCTCGAACTGGTCAACCCTGATGGCGACCTTCACTCCGATCATCAATTCTGCGACTCCGACTGGTGCCGGCACGTGGTCGACCACCACGTAGAACGCGGCGTATACGTCCAGCATCGCGCTCGGCGCGGCCGCTGACAATGCTTCCTCGATCCTCGTGCGCGTGCAGGCAACGGTTGATCCGGTCAACGGCACCGGTGTCTACCAGGCCGGCGGCACCGCCCGCATTGACAACGTGTTCATCAACGGCACAGCGGTTCCCGCACCAGGCGCCATTGCGCTGCTTGGCTTCGCTGGACTCGCTGGTCTCCGCCGCCGTCGCTGAGTCGACTTTCTAGTCGGTTGACAATTTCTTGGCTTGATACAAAACCCTTCGCAAGGCGCATGCCATGCGGAGGGTTATTTTTTTTATCGGATTGAGCCCGTGCGTCCGCAGCACCAGGCTTGAAGAGTCCGATCGTTCCCTGAGTAGCGATGGGGGCGCTGCTGGCATCCATGGGTTCTGGCAGTTCAATCCACCGCGCTGAAGCAGCTGTGACACACGCGATTTAAAATTTTGACACTATTTTAAATCACGCATCTGTCGCATGAAACTGTCTAACCACAGCGCATAAGGATTTACTCGCCCCCACCCAATCTGGGCAGACCAAACATGCGTTGCTGCCAGCCAACAAGTTATGCGATTGAAATTTCCAAGCACGCCGATGTGCGATTACTTATCCAGTTGAATGTCGCCACCGATGTCGATCATGCGCAGCGCGCCCTGCGGTTGAGCAGGCAACCCATGCTCATCAAACGAGAGCTTGGGCGCTGAAGAGAACGGCATGAGGATGACCCATCCCCGCCACGCGGCAGTTTGCGCTGATGCGGGGATTTCAATCGTGTATTCGTTGGGAGCGAGCGCGATGGTCCCTGCGGCGACGCTACGATAGATTGGATCGAGCGCGTTACCATCGCACGCAGTAGTTGCAGCGCCAATCCATGGACCGCCATCAAATGACACTCCGCCGAACACGAGGTACGGCGACGCAGAGAGGTAGAACACATCGCCGCCGAGGCGCAGCGTTGCGCGCAATTCTGCAACCTGTTCGCGCGCACTAACGCGCTCGATCTCTACACCCGCGAGCGCTTCAAGCGCTTCGTCAATCTTCGACCACGGCAGCGTTCCAGCATTGACGCTTGGAAGGAGAAAGT
>JBDKKN010000119.1:0-4607 GCA_039796075.1 Planctomycetota bacterium
AGATCTGGTACGCCAAGGATTGCTAGCCGAGTCAGAGTTGCTGACGATCGCCAACGCAACACTCGAGATCGAGCGCTCACTTTCGGATGCACGAAGCGAATTACTCCGCATTCAGGCCGACCGTACGGAAGCCAGCATTCGTCGCCAGCAAGATCGCCAGCGCCGCGAGAACGGTATTTCCGACGCCGATGCTTTGGTTGGCCAACTCGCTGCGCGTATGTCAGCCGAACGCAATGTCATTGCGCCTCGCCCTGGAAAACTGGTACAGCTCACTCGCAGTCCGGGCGATGTAGTGCACAAAGGCAACACCGTGGCAATCATTTCCGATGCTGGTGATGGCCGCCTGCGCTGCTACGCATTCTTTCCGCTTACGGAAGGTAAGCGTGTTCAAAAGGACATGCACGCGCATGTTGAACCCTCCATTGCGGACCGCGAACGCTTTGGGGTGATCAGTTCTGTCGTGCGCGATGTCGAGCCCGTGGTGGGCACGCGAGATAGTTTCCTGCGCATTATGAATAGTCCAGAAGTCGCCCAGGACATCGAGCGACGCTATGGCGGAACCGTGTCAGCGGTCATTGACCTAGAGGTGGACGCTGCTTCGCCAACGGGATTGCGTTGGACCGGTGGAGTTGGATACCCCAAGCAACTCACGCCTGGCACGCTCTGTGACGTCGATGTAGTGACCGAAGACGTAGCGCCGATTTCTCTCCTCGTCCCATGGCTCAGGCAGGCCTTCGGTGGGCGATGAACCGGCTGTTAGCCCAACCCCGCACGGTGGAGGTCCCACTGCAGTGACGGACGCAGCGCTGAAATCGCCTGGAACACAAACCCCACGCGCTGTAGCGTTTCGACCATCCGGGCTGCGGGTTGTGACTGCGCCAACCATTGTGCAGATGGATGCTGTGGAGTGCGGTGCTGCATGCCTTGTGTCAATTCTTGCATTTCACGGTCGGCACATTGCCATTGAGGAAGCGCGGCGCGTGTGCGGAGTCAGCCGTGATGGCAGCAGTGCCTTGCAACTCACTGCTGCGGCGAGCAACTACGGCCTCAAATGCGAGGGCTACGGTGTTGACAGCGCCGAACTGCGAGATTTGCAACTCCCCGGAATTCTGTATTGGGGGTTTGACCACTTTGTCGTGTTGGAAGGGTGGAGCCGCGGTCGGTGGCGGATCATGGATCCTGCCATCGGCCATCGTTGGGTCAGTGCCGCTGAGTTCGATGAAAAGTTCACCGGCGTTGTGCTGGAATTGACACCAACCGCGGACTTCCGCCGCGGCGGACGGACCCGTGGAGTTCGCGAAGCCTTAGTGGAGCGGATGCGTGGTTCCTGGCGAGTAGTAGCGGCCACCGCTGCGTGCGGCGTCTTGCTGGCGGTTCCGGCCTTCACGCTCCCCGCGCTCGGCGCCGTGTATGTCGACCGCGTTCTACTGGAAGGCGCGACCGGTTGGTTACTGCCGATGGTCTTGCTGGCGCTCGCTGCCATGCTGGTGAGCGCAGTGCTTGCGTATGTTCAACAGCAGCTACTCGCCAAGCTTGAACAGCGTCTGGCCGTTACCGGTGCGGCTCGATTCTTTGATCACTTACTTCGGCTTCCAGTTGATTTCTATTCGCATCGT
This sequence comes from Planctomycetota bacterium, assembly GCA_039796075.1. GTDB lineage: Bacteria > Planctomycetota > Phycisphaerae > Phycisphaerales > SM1A02 > UBA966. The sequence goes on from JBDKKN010000119.1 coordinate 1,617, forward strand.
TACACCGGCGATATTGTGCAGCGCCTTGATGCTGTTGAACTATTGGCAGAGGCATTTGCATCAAAGATTGCTCCTGCGCTTGTCGGGCTGCTCACGTCGACGCTGTTCATCATTGCGCTGTTTGTCATTGATAAGCACCTCGCCCTGATAGCAACGGGCATCATTGCCGCCGTCATTCTGATTGTGATTCGATCGGGGCGCGCACTGATCGATCGCACGCGGACGTTGGAAAAAGACATAGGCCTCGGTGCTGGAACGCTCTCCGCCGGTCTGGCAGCCATTGAAACAGTCAAATCCTCTGGGCGCGAGAACGATCTCTTTGCACGTATCGCGGACGCCAATGCACGCACCGCAACATCCGCGCAGGCGCTCGAAGGTTTATCAACGACACTCACTGCAGCCCCCGAGTTCTTAGTTTCTCTTTTGGTTTCTTCCATTGTTCTGGCATTTGGCGGATGGCAGGTCATGCAGGGGCACATCACCATTGGTTCGTTGCTGGCTTTCCAGGCCATATTGGTTGTTGCCATGGGGCCGGTGTTGGAACTTGCATCGCTTGGACAAGAAATTCAAACACTGAATGCCACCATGGCGCGCATTGATGATGTCCTGCGACATCCGCGCGACCCGTTGGCATTGCCCCATGAGCTAGTCGAGCCAGTCGAGCCAGTCGCGGTGGCTCACGGTGCAGAGGTATCCGTGCTGCACGAACAGCCATCACCAGCCGCTGACGCCCTGGAATTCCGCAATGTTGTGTTTGGCTACAGCGAAGCGGATGAACCGCTGATCCGCGATTTCACGTTACGCATTGCACCTGGTCATCGGGTTGCCATTGTGGGCGCCACTGGTTCCGGCAAGAGCACGGCTGCCAAGCTTGCGTCCGGCCTCTATCTGCCATGGTCTGGTGAGGTACTCATTGATGGTCGCCCACTCGCTTCGATCCCACGGCACGAGCGCGCCACAGCCATCGCAGTAGTTGGGCAAACGCCAATTCTCTTTGCCGCCAGCCTGCGCGACAATCTGTCCATGTGGGACCCGCTCATTCCCGACACATGGATGCGCGAGGCAACCGACGATGCCGGCTTGGCTGGAATGATTGAGGCGCGCGGTGGTCTAGGCATGATGATTGCCGAAGGTGGCATCAATCTCTCCGGCGGTGAAGCGCAGCGCGTGGAAATTGCTCGGGCACTCTCGCGTCGCCCCTCCATCTTGATTCTTGATGAGGCCACATCGTCCCTTGATGCAACCACCGAATCGCAGATCGACCGCGCGCTTCGGCGGCGCGGCTGCGCGTGCTTGGTGATTGCGCATCGACTGAGCACCATTCGCGATGCAGACGAGATTGTGGTGCTTGACCGCGGAATGATCGTTGAGCGCGGTTCGCATGATGAACTCATGGCGCTGAACGGTGCATACGTTGCTTTTGTTCGTGGTGGAGGGCAGGGCTAATGCTCCACAATGCAGCGACCATCTTTGTTGAATTGGGAAGCAAGGAGCGGTACGTTGACGGCCGCGACCATATGGATTTGGGCTCCGAACCGCGCGCACTTGCCGTCGCTGCGGGCATGGTGAGCGTGTTCGTTGCTCGCCGAAGGCCGGATGGCACGCCGGGGCGCCGTGTCTATCTTGGAACCGTGGCGCCTGGTGGAGTGCTTCCATCACTGCTGACACATTTGCAGGGAGCGGACACCACGCTTGTTGCTGTGCCTGATGGTCGCGCCAAAGTGGTCACGGCGCCTGCCAGTGGACCGGGCGTTGCAGAGGCAATAGCCGACGGCACCGATGCATTTGCTCGGGTCATGCTGCCGATTGATGCGCGCTTCGCTACCGAACGCGAAAGTGATCCACTGCGCAGACTGCTTGCGTATGCAAGCGGGCTTGCGGCCGCCGATGCTGCCGCCATGGCTGACGCTGCCCGCGGCAGATCGCATCAATCAGCCGCACTACGCGATCGCTACGCGCGCATGCTCGAATCGGTCTTCGCTGATCACAACGAAGTCCTGAGTATTGATCCCCATGTCGACCCGCTGCTCCGTGCGTGCCGTCACGTTGCTGTTGCGGCTGGTGTTCCGCTGGCAAGCATCCCGCGCCGTATTCCAGATGATGCCATGATGGCGTCAGCAGAGTCGTTTGCGCAGGCGGCGCGTATTGGATGTCGCCACGTGCGCCTCACCGATGAGTGGTGGAAGGGCAACTTCGGACCGCTTCTGGTGACCGCGCTCGATGGAACGCCGGTCGCGCTGGTACCTGGGCGGTGGAGCGGATATCGCGCGTTTATGTATCTGTCCGACCAGCCTCCGCGACTTTGCAAGGTCGACGCAAAGCAGGCCGTGTTGCTGCATCGAACCGCGGTGGTATTTGCGCCGCCATTGCCAGTCGGAACAGTCACGCTGCGCGCCTTATTCGCCTTCTTGCTGCGCGGCTCAGCGCATGATCTTTGGCTAGCTGCACTGGTTTCTCTTGCGGCCAGCGCGCTTAATCTGTTGATTCCATTCGCTACTGGACTCTTGGTGAGTCGGGTCATTCCGGGTGGCGATCCAGTCTCACTTCTACACCTTGGACTGGTGCTTGCTTCCGTGCTGTTTGCCGTCGCCGCTTGCGAACTGGTGACGCGCTTCCTTCTGCTCCGCACCGAGACCCGCGCCATGATGCGTGGTTCATCTTCGATCATTCTGCGCGCACTGCAGTTGCCACTTTCGTTCTTCCAGAAGTATTCAGTTGGAGATCTTGCACAGCGGCTGAGTGTCATTGAGGAAGTGCAACGGCGCGTCACCGGAACAATGGTGGTCTCAGTGGTGAGCGGGGTATTCTCGCTGACGTATGTGCTACTCATGGCAGCCATTGATCCGCTGGCTGCCGCCGTATCGGCACTGCTGTTCCTGGTGGTCTTTACTGTCACCGCCGTTGTTGCGGGTCGACAAGCACGGTTCGCCGCTGATGCCGCGGAACGGAGTGGAAAGCTCAGTGGTTTCTCGCTGCAATTGCTCGACGGCA
>JBDKKN010000120.1:0-21183 GCA_039796075.1 Planctomycetota bacterium
CACGGGATCCTCGGTAAGCGGCGTGTGAAACTGAGAAGTCCGGCAGTTGGACGTACGCCCCGTGGGTGCCAACCGGACGAACAGATTCGCCCGAGGCTAAGCGGAACCTTGTGGAGCGCAGCCGTCCGCGTCCGAGGGTCCCGCGCGCAATGGAGGGGGCGGGGGGCGGCTGAACTCACTTTCCCGCGCGCCTTCGTACTGGCCCGCATTCGCCTTACGAGGACGGCCGCTGAGCGCGGCCCTGTCCTCTCCGGCGCCTGCGGGCCAGGTCATGATCTTCGGCAGAACGTGATGTTGACGCCGTTGGTAGGCAGGGCAAACCCTTGGAAAATGGGGACAGGGGTGAACGGCACCTATCTACCGTTGTGCTGCGAACAAGACCAGCCACTCTGCCGGGGTCAAAGTCTCGGGCCGCCGCATCGGGTCGAAGCCGGCGGCCGCTACGGATTCGCGGTCAAGAATTGCGCCGAGCTGTTTGCGCCGTTTGCCAAAGACGCGCTGCACGAACTCCGTGAACGGATCCCATGGGTTGCACGGTCGCTCGCCGGCGCGTGGGCGGATGGCGAGCATGGCACTCGTCACCTTGGGTGCTGGCCAGAAACAGCCGGGTGAGAGCACCGCGATTTGTTCAACATCTGCAAGTAGCTCCATCATCACGCTGATCGGACCGTACGCATCGCTACCGGCTTTGGCCATCAGCCGGTCGCCAACTTCGCGCTGGATGGTGACGAACTGGCCGCGGCATTCTGGGTGACGTTCCAGCAGTGTTGCAATCAGTGGTGTGGCTGCTTGGTATGGCAGATTGGCAACCAGCGTGAATGGACGACCCGCCAGTGCCTGCAGAATCAGCGCAGAAATAGCGTGTTTCCCGTCGAGGCAGTCGGCTTCGACCAACGTCAAACAGCCGACCCCTGCGCCCATGCGGTGCGCGTTACGCGTTCGCACGATGGAAGCCATGTCGCGGTCAAGCTCGCAGGCAATCACTTCGCATCCAGCGTCAAGCAATGTCTCGGTGAGCGTGCCGGTTCCGGGGCCAACTTCTAAGACCAATGCGCCCGCTGGCAATGCCGCCGCAGCTACTAGCTTTCGCAGTTGGTTGTGGTCGTGCAGAAAGTTCTGCCCAAGCGTGTGCTTTGGCCGAATACCGCGCGCGGCCAACTCTTCTTTGATCTCGGTCAGCGTCTGCGGCATGTCAGCGCGCAGTCGCCTCGGCGCGGACTTCGCGCAACACAGTCACCTTGATTTCGCCAGGGAATGTCATTTCTTCTTCGACGCGCTTGGCAATCGCTTGCGCAATGCGGAATGCATACGCATCGTCAGCCTTCTTGGCGTCCACCACCACGCGAACCTCTCGACCCGCTTGAATGGCATATGCCTCATCTACAAATTCATGCTCGCGCGCAAGAGCTTCCAATTGCTGAAGGCGCTTGACATAGAGCTCCATACTCTCGCGGCGCGCTCCTGGGCGCGCACTACTGATGGCATCCGCGGCCATCACAATCGGTGTGTACGGCGTGGTCGCTGGAATATCCGCGTGATGGCCACCCACTGCGTTCAGTACCGCTTCACTCTTTTCGCCGTGCTTTCGTAGGAATTCCACGCCAATGGCTGGGTGGCCGCCTTCCATCTCATGATCCATCGCCTTGCCGATGTCATGCAGGAAACCCGCGCGGCGCGCGATCGTTCCGTCAAGTCCAAGTTCGTCAGCAATCATCTGGCACAAGAATGCAACTTCCACCGAGTGGCGCAACACATTCTGGCCATAGCTGGTGCGGAACGCCAACTTGCCCATCGCCTCGATCACCTTGGGGTGCATGCCGCGCAGGTTCGTCTCCAAGATGGCAGCCTGCCCGTCCTTCTGAATGCGCTCGTTGATATCGCGGGTGACCTGCGCAACCAGTTCTTCAATACGCGTTGGATGAATTCGACCATCAGCCACCAGTCGTTGCAACGTCTCTGCAGCAATTGCCTGGCGCACCTTATCGAAGCAACTCACACTGATCACTCCAGGGGTGTCATCCACCAGAATGTCAGCACCGGTGGCGCGCTCAATAGTTCGGATGTTGCGACCTTCGCGGCCAATGATTCGTCCCTTCACGTCATCACTCGGGATCTTCACGGTACGAACCGTGGTCTCGGTGGCATTCTCCGCTGCATAGCGTTGGATGGCCAACAAGGTGATCTGTCGCGCCTTGTCACGCGCGTCGCGTTCTGCTTCTTCAACGATCTTCTGAGCGAGCACCGCAGCGTCATGGTCAGCGTGGCGGCGCACTTCCGCCATGTACAACTCGCGCGCCTCGTCCATGGTCATGCCGGCGACCTTTTCGATTTGCTCGCGAACCGCGGCGCGTTCGGTCTCCAGATTTGCTTGCAATTCAGTGGTTCGCTTCTCCAAATCAGCGATCCGCTGCTCGCGGGATTCCAGTTTTTGTTCGCGCTGACCAATTTGCTCCAGCTTGCGGTCCAGGGTCTCTTCGCGCTTTTCCGCGCGGGACTGCGAGGCTTTGACGTCCGCCAAGGCGGACTGCATCTCGCGGTCGAGTGCATGGCGGCGCTCGGTGGCAGCCTTCTCAGCTTGCAGCTCAATGGTCTTACCGCGGGCTTCGGCTTGCGCTCGGGCTGCCGCAACCACGCTCTCCGCTTCCTTGGTGGCTCGCGCCATGGATCGGGTGGAGAAGTGCTTTACCAAGGTCCACATCACGCCGGCACCCAGGGCGGGGGCGGCAAGGACGATCAGAATGAACAGCCAAACTTCGATCTGCATGACAGCGCCTCCTCGGCGAATGCAACGAGGTACGACGCAAGCAGACATTCCGACCTGCAGAGAAACTGCAGTCGACCAACGATTGACGATGAATCAAGTCCCAACCGTGCCACCTGCCGAGGCATGAGGCGAGCGGTGTTCAGTAAAGATTCAGCAAGGGCTCGTTCGGTATTCGCTCATAGTGAACAGAAATTCCACGCGATGGTTGCTGTGCTGCATTGAACAGGCGAGAGGGTCTTAATACACGGTCGAATCTATCAACCGGATCCGCGGCCCATGCCGTGGTCGGTTGCCTTCGAGCACTTCGGATCTGTCCGCAAGCACTCGTCGGATGGTCGGTCGGAACGGCTGGTGAGCCGCACTCCGTCCGTTGAAACCCGCCGCCGAACGGTCGGGTGGAAGGTTGAAGTGTAGTACGAATGCCCTACATCACAAGTGGAGATCACGCCGTACCGGCGAGTTTCCGGACAGTGAACATAAAGGTCTTCTTCATCGCGGAGTGCATCGCCCAGACCACCCCGACGCCGAGCGCACCGGCTGTGACCGCCCCGGCAGCAAGGAAGATTCGGTAGGTCGCCACGCCCTGTTGCAGGACCTCATCGGCGACCACTTCTGGGGTCACAATGGCTGCCACCAAGTTGATGGGGGTCAATGCGTTCGTAAACGCGCCGATGGCTGGGATGCTCCGCCCGGCCGCCATGCCGCACAGGCCAAGAACCAGACCGGCCACACCAGTGGCAAAGACGGCACCCACCGCGCTGCCGATGGTTCCTTTGCTCTTGATCGACCACTGCAGGCCGATCATGACTGCGAACGATGTGAACGCCAACATTCCCAGTGGGTACTCAAGCGCCCCCTCCGGGAGCATGGCGGGAATTACCAGGGTCGCCGTGCCTGATGCAACGCTCACCGATGATCCGCCCGCAACGCCCATGCCGTTGGCAAGTACGTAGACCGCCGATGCGGCCAGCGTCACGGTTGGCACCATCAACATGGGCGCCAAGAATTGAATGATGCCGCGCAGCTTTCCAGCGATGTAGGGCCCAGGCTGAATGGGCGTCGTCAAGATGATGTCGAGTGATCCATCTTCGCGCTCACGACTGACCGCGGTGGCGCTCATGTTGAGCGCAGTCAGCACGATCACCACCGACTCCGCAGCAACAACGGTTTGCAATGCCAGTCGGAATCCGTCCATTGATAGTGCGCCGGTGCGATGCAACACGGGCAGCAACAGTCCGCCCAGAATGCCCACTCCCACAAAGCCCCAGCGGCCAGTCAGTGCCGCCAAGCTGGTGCCGCGCAATTGGCTTTCCCGCCATGCGATTGGGTTGTGGCCAACGCGCATTGACTCGCGTCCATCCGCACTCGGCTTCTGCATCCAGCGACGCCACCACGGCGTTCGCACGGTCCGTGCCCCCAGCGCACGCACTGCGAAAGTACTGATGATCATCAGCGCCAATGACAGTGCCAGCGTGACGATGCAGTAGCTCCGTGCTGGATGCATCATCCATGCTTGCGCAATCCAGCCAGGCTGCTCAAGCGACATGGGCGCATAGGTCGCTGGCAACAGTAGCGATTCCATGGCTAGAAATGGATTGATTGGAGTAAATACCGTGGTTGACTGGGTGGCACTGCCGGCGCTGGTGGCAACACGCAGTGCGCTGTCTGCGGCCCATGTTGCAAACAAGTAGATGACCACGGTGCTGTAGAAGACAAACACACTGCGCTTGCCCGCGCTGCGGGTAATGCTGAGTGCTACTGCTACCGCACCCACTACCACGGCGGTGCTCACGCTGATCATGAAACTGCCCCACACTGCCGTTGGTGGAACGCCACCAAAGAATTGCGTACTCATCATCAGTGGAAGCGCGGCGATGAGTAGCGCCAGTACAAAAAACAGTCGTCCCATCAAGTTGCCGATCACAATTTGCACGCGATTGAGCGGCGTTACCAACATGATTTCCCACGTGCGTGGGTTGGCCTCTTGTGCAATGGCACCCGCCATGAAGAGCGGAGTCAACACGCAGATGAGCGCCACTTCAGCAAAGGAGAGCATGGTGAACGCAGTGGCGCCGCGCTGCGCAAGTTCACGCAGCGACGAGGTCTGTCCGACCATTCCAAAGAGCAGTGCCACCATCAGCAGCGCAAGGAAGCCGCTCCGAATCCACAGGTGCCTTGTCCTTCGCGAACCGTTGGCAACGATGCGCAGAATGATGGGATTGGTGGGGCCAAGATCAGAGATCCAGCGCGTTACAGACATGCGTGGATCTTAGGGATCAGCCCCAACTGCCGAGCATCACGCCAAGGTCAGCACCGTTGGTAGTGCCATCATGATTCAGATCGGTGGGCCCGGGTTGGCCCCAGCCGCCCAGCAGGATGCCAAGGTCAGCGCCGTTCACGAAGCCATCGCCGTTCAGGTCAGCCGGATTTGCAGCCACCAAGACCAATGCGGCAGTGTCCATATCAACCGGCGCGCTCTTGCCAAACATCGTCCACAGGTCGAACGCAGTCTGACCGGTGGTATCGGTGGTGTTGGTATCACGGAGGAACTCCATGTACTCGCGGCTTGAAGTCTGGTAGTTCAGTGTCACTACAGCTTGGGTTGCTTCGGCTGGGATGGCAAAGAGGGTGTCGTCCCAATACTGACCGTCAGCGTAGGTGTAGTTCACTGGTCCGCAGCCATCGGCGGCGAACGCAGCGTTGGTGAATCCGCGTGGCGGAATTCGGTTGTCCTTGAATTTGGTGTTCGCCAAGGTCAGGTGGAAATTCTCGCCAGCCGGAATGCCAGCTGCGGCGGCAACTTCCGCACTACTTCCGTGGCGTGCTTCGTAGACCTTGGTGTCGGCAGTGATGAGTGTGGCGCTGCTGAGGTCATAGGCGCCGCGTTCGGCAACCAGCACTCCGGCAGCATTGAGGAATTTCACATTCACCCACATGCGGCGCCCTTCGGGATAACCGCTCGGCAGTTTGTGCCCGCCCTGGTTAGTGACGCGCACTTTCAGTTTGCTTCCCTCTTGCGTCAAGGCCAAGTCGCTTGCGTCACGGAGCATTTGCACAGTCCGTGCCTTGGCATTTTGAATGCGCTCTGGCGTGAGCCCCAGTGACTCTGCGTCGCCGCCTGCTTGGTACGCAACGGCTTCGATCACCCACGTGTTGCTGCCGGCCATGGAGTGCGCGGGCATGTTCTGGCGTGTGAAGAATGGGTCGCCGGTATCCCAGAAGACGCAGCCGCCGCCGACTTGGTCAGGCATGTGGCAGTCTTGGCACGACTTCATCGGACCAGTCAGGCTTCCGCCAAATCGACCGTCGGCAAACTCAACACCGGTGGTAGCAAACGTGCTGTTTTTCCACTCGCTGTAGGTTCGTTGCTCCGGGAACATCTGCGAAGGCAATTGCGTGGGATGCTGCGTGTTCAGTGCATTCAGGTCGTACTGCCCGGCAGCGTTCTTGGTGAACACCGGATTGGAAACATCGTGGCACGTACCGCAGAATTCACTCTTGGAGTGGAAGGGGCTGGTGATCAGCCACACTGGTTCGCCCCAGAATGATGAACCGTGGAAGTTGATGGGAACGTCGCTGAACGGTCCACGGCGCACGTCGCGCGGATCAATGATGTAGCGCGCGTTGCCGTGACCTTGCGGAATGAGACCTGCCGCGGCCAGTGGCGAGAGCACTTCCGGATCCGGATCTGCGTCCTGACCTTCAATGGGGTAGCCAACAGCGCTGAATTTTCCGAGTTCTGGATTCACAGCGCGATGGCAGAAGTGGCAGTTGATGCCGTCAAAATCATCGTTAGTGAATTCCACGGTGGTGCCCGTGGCGCTTCGTTCACCGAGCCAAGCGCCGGGCGCATGGCATCGAATGCAGTATTCGCCGGACAGGTTGGCGTCCTGATTGGCCACCGCCAGCGCGGCATGCCAGACCGGATCTCGGGCCGACTGCGCCATCATGCTGGTGACCCAGGTATCAAACGGCGCAAATGTTGGGCTGTAGTCGGAGTGGCAGAATGTGCAATTGGTGCTTGAAATGGTCGCGGTGAATTGATCGGTGTTCGCGTTCGGTTGTGTACCGGGCTGACGGAAATCCTCGGCGGTCGTTGGGATTTGTGTCTGGACCGGCGGGCCGCCCATGAATGCACCCACCGTGCTAACAACGCCAGCAGCGAACATCGCGCTCACGCCAACAAGCAGGGTGACTCGTGCGCGTGGCTGGCGTTGGAAAGGGGCTGTCATCTTCATGTGTCGTCTAGCGAGAAAGTGCGGGGGTCTCGGGAGTGCATGCCGGCGGCGATTCAACGTGAATGGCACCTTCTATACGTTCAATAATGGGCGGGAGGATCGTTCAAGTCAAGGGACTTTGTGTGCATTCGTCAGTATTCGAATGCTTCCAAAGTGATCCGCGACGGAATCCGTGCCAAATCACACCCGAAGCAGGCCAATAAGTCCAATAACGTTAGGCGCCACCACTGGTGGTGACCTTTTGGAGCAGGCCCGCCGTATTCACGACCGCTTTGAAAGTCGCAGCGAGGTCTGTCCCAGAAAGACTCGCCGGTGGCGCGGCCTTCATCTTGACCAGGGAATCCAAGGAAGGCGCGATCGCCGTGAGCAGTTTGGTTCGCGCCGAACCAGCGATCCCGGACAACTGGTTGCGCACCGCGAGCAGTGCACGCTGCAGGGCGTTAATCAGTTGTGGATCGGAACCCGCAGCAACGCGCGATTGCAGATCGTTGATGCTGGCAGCCAGGCTCATGGCGATGGCCTCCGCTTGCGGCGGAGTCAGTGCTTCCTCGCGGAGCATCTGCGTGATGGATTCCACTTCGTGTGCAGCGACCACCCAGTCGCGCTCCTTCTTGACGACGGCGGCAATCCGCTTGGTGATCGCATCGAACTGCGGCGGAGAAAGCGGTGCTACATCAAGTGCCTTCGGCAACTGCGCGCTCGCGGCAATGCGGATGGCAACTTCCGGCTGGTTGTCCGGATCAAGGTTGTCGAGCAGAAAGTCGATGCTCTCGGCGGTAGCGATGAATCGCGCCAGGATGAAGGCGTTGGTGGCCCGCATCGAATCAGTGCCTTCCGCAAACTTTGCAAAGCCCTTGACGAATTCGATGCCGAAATCGCGGCGGAAGTTTGCGCCCACGGTCGTTTGGCGAATCTGGTCAACCAGCTTGCTTCGGATAGCCACCACGCCTGCGGGGTCAGCCTCGGCAAATCGCTCCACCTCCTTGGTGACGAATTCGGTCACGGCCTTTCGTTGCTCTGCGGTGAGCGCCTGCTTGACATTCAAAAGGTCAGGCGGGATGGCGTCGGCTTGCGCCAAGACCGGCGACGCGGTGGCTACCAACGTGAGCGCTCCAACAATCGCTGCAATGCGTGCGGAGGATGAGAACTTCACTGAATTCAGGAGCATCGGCTGGAGTGCTTTCGGGCGGGACGGCGAGCAGGTTGAACAGAGAACGGTACCCCGTGTCCGAAAGCCGTGTCAATGCGGAGTGTCCGCGCCGGCGGTGGGCGCGGTTGCAGCGCTGTCGGCTTTCGCCACGGGAGCCGGTGTTGCCAACAACTCGCGGATATTGACCATCAGCCGCTGTTCATATGGGACATCGCGGCCAATCGGGGTCCACTCGGTGGGAATCCGGGTGGATTCGTCCTCGCGGTCCTGGGTCATGGTGGGGTCGGTGGACACACGGGTTTCGCCGCTGGTCCAGCGGCCGATTTGCTGGTTCGGCCGGAATGCCCGATCAACGTACACCCACGCGCGCAGTTCGATGGTGCCCTTGGTGGTGAGCAGGTCAAAGCGTTCCTCCGCGCGAACGCTGCCAGGGATGGCCGCGCCTTGTGCTCGGGCATCGGCCGCAGGAGCTGGTGTGCTGAACGCCTCAGGGACAAATTCGAACCGCACCCGGCGCCGTTCAAAGTTCACCGTGTGTGCCATCATGTCTTGAATGCCGTCATTGTCGGTGCGCCACGGCTCAAGCATGGAGCCGGCGGTGCGTGCATCGGTTTCGATGACGCCGAGTTCCCGGTCGGTAATCACCGGTCGAAATCGATACACGCGCGCGGTTTCCACCGCTGCGTCAAAGACGCGTTCGTAATCCGCACGCGGGAACGCCAGCACTGGAGGTGCCGGATCGGCGGCGCAGCCCACTAGGGACAGGCACGCGGCGGCGAACATCAGGACGGATAGGGCGGGGCGCACGTGGGAAAGTCTACGGATTGCATCACATTGCCGCCTGTGTCCGATCTATACAAGAGCCATGAAACTTGCAGTACCGGTGATCCTCATAGCCATCATTCTGTTGGCCGTTGCATCCTTTGATGCCACGGGTCCGCGGGCAGACTTCACCATGGTGCAAGCCAACGACGCATTCACCCTCGACCCGCAGAAGATGAGTTGGCAGCAGGACATTCGCCTGGGGCGCGCCATCTACGAGACGCTTGTAGTGGCAGACGCTGAACACGGCGGCGTTCGGGCTGGCGCTGCCGAGCGGTGGGATACATCGCCAGATGGGCTGCGTTGGACATTTCATCTGCGCCCGGATGCGCGGTGGTCAAACGGTGATGCGGTGCGGGCGCAGGACTTTGCTGCCGCGTGGCAGCGTGCCATGTTGCCGGACTTCGCCTCGGATTACGCCGGATTTGTGGCGGACATCGTGGGTGCCCAAGCGCTGTGGGATTTCCGTGCCGCGCAACTCGCCCAATACGCCAAGCTGCCCGACGCTGATCGCACCGAAGCGCGTGCGCAGGAGTTGTGGTCAGCCGCCATGGCGAAAGCCCGCGACGTAGTAGCCATCAAGATGCCCGATGAACGGACTCTTGAGCTCACTCTGCGTCGGCGCGTTCCATACTGGCTGTCGGTGATTGCGTTTCCGGTGATGGCGCCGGTACATCAAGCAACGGTTGAGCGCTTTAGTGGATTTGATGTTGCGTCCGGACGACGCACGATTGATGCTGCTTGGACCAAGCCCGACAGTTTGGTGTGCAACGGGCCATTTATGGTGAAAGATTGGCGCTACAAGCGACGCATGCGGCTCGTGCGGAATCCATTTCATTGGGAGCAGGCGCCACGGACGGTCAACAGCATTGACATCTTGCCCATTGAGGACAACAACACCGCCGTGCTGGCATTTGATGCTGGCGGCGCTGATTGGGTGTCCGATGTCCGCGTTGGATACAAAGTCGAATTGGCGGAGCAAGCGGCGCGCTATGTTGAGCATCACCGCGTGCAGTTTGACGCACTCCGTGCAGCGGGTGCAAGTGTTGATGAGGCGCTCGCGGCGCTGCCAGAGCCGGTCGCTGGTGAGCGGCGCAATGTGCATGTTGTGCAGAACTTTGGTACGGATTTCTACAGCTTCAACTGTCGCCCCAAACTGGCGGACGGCGGGTTCAATCCGTTTGCCGATGCGCGTGTTCGGCGTGCATTTGCACTTGCCGTTGACAAGCAGGCACTTGCTGATCGCGTGATTCGCGTTGGCGAGCCCGTGGCACATACGTTGGTGCCGCCCAACGGGGTGGTGGGGTACAAGACGCCAACTGGACTGGGCCACGATTTGGTGCTCGCCCGCAAGGAACTTGCCGATGCGGGCTGGGCTGATCGCAACGGTGACGGCAAGCTGGAACTGACTGACGGCACGGTGTTTCCAACAGTCGACCTGCTGTATTCCACCGGAAGTCCGCGGTATCGCGATCTTTCCTTGGCGATGGCAGACATGTGGCGCAACGAACTTGGTGTGCAAGTTGAGCTGACTTCCAAGGATTCCAAGTTCATGAAAGATGACCTGCGCTCCGGAAATTTTATGATTGCACGTGGCGGTTGGTACGGCGACTACCCCGACCCAACCACATTCCTTGACCTGTGCCGCACCGGCGATGGCAACAATGATCGCGGTTACTCCAACGCAGCGTTTGATGGATTGCTGGACCGCGCCGCCGCTGAGGCCGACCCAGTGCAACGGCTAGCGATTCTTGCTGATGCAGAACGCCTGGTGACCGAAGTGGATATGCCGATTTTGCCCATCACGCATTTCGCCACCGTACTGCTCTTTGACCCAGTGCGTGTGCGCGGAATCACGCGTGACCCCTCGTTCGATCAGCGCCTCTCAGAGATTCAGATGTTGGCGCCGCGTTAACTGCGTCCGCTCTGGATGCGCGGATCAATCCACGCATAGAGGACATCAACAAGTAGGTTCATGAGGATCACCACGGTGCTGAAGACCAGCACCACTCCCATCAGGAGGGTGATGTCTTTGGAAAGCACCGCGTCTACAAAGTGCTGACCGATTCCCGGAACGGCAAAGACTTTCTCAACAACAAACGACCCGGTGACCGCAAAGGCGGTGGCGGGTCCAAGGTAACTCAGTACAGGGAGAAACGCGTTTTTGAGTGCGTGCCCGATGGCTGCTTGGCGTCGATTCAATCCCTTGGCGCGAGCGGTGCGCATGTAATCAGCAGACATTTGTTCAAGCATTGATGAACGCACCAGCCGGGCGACATACGCCGCAAACGGAAGGCTCAGTGCGAGGGCGGGAAGAATCAGGCTGCGGAATCCTTGCCACCCACCAATCGGTACCCACTGCAACTTGGCAGCAAAGACGATCAGTAGCACGGCGCCGGTGACGAAGCTGGGAACGCTGATACCGATCACCGCCAGCAACTGTGTGCCGGCATCGGCGGCAGAGCCGGGGCGGAGTGCACCAACGACACCAGCACACAGGCCGATGCCAAGCGCAAGCAGGATGGCGGCAAGTCCAATAGTGATTGAAACCGGAGCGCCGTCTGCGATGATTTCATTGACACTCCAGTCGCGATTCTTCAGGCTTGGACCCAGGTCAAAGGGGCGCGGTGCCTTTCCAAGCACCCAAGAAATACCGCTCGCTTTACCGAGGTAGTCAAAGTAGAAACCCACCGGGTCATCCAGTCGATACTGCGCACGCATCGCTGCTTGTGCTTCCGGCGATGGTCGGCGACCTTCCGCGCCATCGAAGGGGTTTCCCGGTGCAATCCATGCCAGGGTAAAGGTGAGTGTGTAAATGGCCAGTAGCAACAGCGGAAGCTGCGCGAGTCGGCGCACAATGAACATGGTCACTAGCGACCACTCCCCGCGCCATTGTCCTTGGGCATCGATCGACTGCGTTCGGTTTCAAGACCAATTTCATCAGCGGCACGCTTCGATCGGCGGTCCGCCACCCATTGCACCGCGTCGGCAAGTTTCGCTAGTTCAGGGTCGCCGCTGCGGCGGCACACATCAAGCATGGGGTCCTTTGGGTCCACCACGCGGGTGATGGCCCAGCTGCGGAGCACAGTGGTTGATGTGCTTGATCGCGCTGCATCCAGGAGCGGAGCCATCGCGGGGGTGTCTTGCGGAATCACGCCAATGACCCACGCCTGCGCGGTTTCCGGCAGGGCTTTCCATGCATCAACAATGTCCGTCCACAGCGCCGCGGTATCGCCGCGCATGGATTCTGGGAGCAATGTGGGGTTTGCTGCCGCATGTACCAACAGGGCAAGTCGCGTCACCGCCTCGATGCTGCCAGCGGTGTGCACCAAGGTGCGCGAATCTTTCACCCACGCTTCATTGATGGTCACGCCAGTGAATTGGATGGGCTGCGCACCGGTGACGCTCCCCAAGAAACCAGGCGACTGACCGCCTGACGCCGTCGATGGGTTCGAGACGACGGAAACAGTCACCAGGTGTGAATCCAGCGGCTGCACATTGAGGAGCAATCCAACCATGGTGAGGTCAGCGTCCACGGTGACAAGAATTTCCTCGCCCGGCATCAGGCGCAGGCGGCGATCAATGAGGAGTGGCTGGGACGGCAATTCCGCGGCATCGGTTTCGCCAGGGCGCGGTGCGGCGGAGCGCATGGTGACTTTGCCGGAAATCGGCGCGTCGCCGCCGATCGCCATCGGTAGCCGCGAACTATTGCGAATGCGAATTCCGAACGTGAACGGCTCATAGGGTCCGATCAGCGTGGCGGACGGTTTCACTTCGATCGTCAACGCGCGGAACGGGCGATCAATGATTTCATCAAGCGTGGTTGGCAGGTGCTTTGCCAACGCAGTGTTGAGTACTTCGGCGCGGTCCGCAATTGACTTGGATAGTTGTGGCGCTACCAACTTCGGTTGCGCAAGGAGGTCAGAGAGTCTGTCGAGTGCCAGCAACCCAAGGGAAGTACCGATGTGCGTTTCAGCAATAGTGCGGAATTCGGTGATGGCCTCAGCGGTGCGCTTGGCGTCCGCAAGCGCGGATGCATACGCATATTGCGCGAGGGGATCACCGGCTCGGAGCGGTTCGAGCGCTTTCAGTGCAACGTCCGCCTTGCCTTGGCGCCAGGCCAGCATGGCATCGAAACGCGCCTTGCCCTGCTCGCCCAGTGCTCCGGACTGCTCCACATCGTCAAGAAGCTTGGGGACCGTGCTCAAGTCCTTGCCAAAGAGCAGCAAGGTCACCGCGCGCTGCAGGAGGAATGACCCCACATCAGCTTTGCTCCCACCTTGCTCCTCGGCGCGCTTCACCTCGGCATCGGTGCCGCGTAAAGCGCGCTCCAGGAGTAAGTCAAATTTCTTGGTGTCGCCATCCTTCTGTGCAATGCCCAGCATGGCGATCGAAAGTGTTGACGGCAGCGGCGGGTATTCGCGACCGAGGCGTTCGTTGGTGATCGATGGATCCATCAGTGAGATGACCCGTCGGTAGTCCTCGGTCAGGCGATTCATTCGCAGGTCAAGTTCGTGCGATGCCTCTTGGCGTTGCCCGCTGCCCCAGAGTGCGGTGGCAAGATCGCCAGTGAAGGAGTAGACCAATTCATTGCGGCGCTCGGCCTCTGCAACAGCAATCGCCATGCGCGCAGTGCGCTCGGCGGACTTGAAAGCACCACCATCAAGAAGCACACTGAGCAGCGCGCTCCACGTGGAAAGGTCGCGGGGGTTGGCCTCTACAGCAATGCTCAGAAGTTCAATATCGGCGGCAGGGTCAGCCACTCGCATGCGGAAGTAGCCCGCGGCCGCTTGTGCGGCGGTTGGGTAACTCGGATCAGCTTTCACCGCTTCGGCAAGCCAACGGGAGAACAACTCAGTGTTGCCGATGCGGCTTTCCAGGGAAGCCAATTGGTACGCCAGCCGCGCCGCAGCTGGTGCGCCCAACGCGGCGCGATTTTGCGGCGCAAGGATTGCTTCGTAAGCACGAACGCGCGCGTCGGCAGTTGGGTGCGCCTCAATGGCGTCGGCAATACGTGATAGGCGCACCGCATCATCAAATGGATCAAGCTTGGCAAGTGCCGCGAGCGCTTCGCGGCGTGCGACGCGTGCCTCATCAGGCGTGCCGCCTTCCACTTGGTCAGCGAGCAGCAGCACCATGTCCCACGCGGGGCGACGTTCCGGCGCCATGCGCGCACATCGAAGAGCGAGCGCCAAGCCTGCTTCGTAGCCTTCGTCAGAAATGTCAGTATCGCGCGTGAAGGGGTAGAGATCGGCCAGCCACGCTGCGGAGAGCATTTGCTTGATTCGGGTTTGAAAGTCCGGAGTGTTTGCCGAAGTTTGCGGTGCGGTGGCAGCGGGTGCAATGGTGCCCGCGGTGGTTTGCGGAGTTTCCGGGGCGGGCGCGGTTTGCGCAGTTGCTATCGATGCCGTCGCAAGTGCCAACGCTGTTACAGCACAGGCGCCGGGAAAGCAAATACTCGCGTGGATTGGCATTGATGGAAGTTTAGCGATCAACGCGTGCGAACGCCGTGCGTGTGCGCTTGATGAGGGCGGTAAACGCAATCATTCCGAGCGGTATGGCAACCACCACATCAACTGCTCGTCCCGTCAATTCGGCAGCGAGTCCGGCATCGCGTTCATAACCGCCGATGAGCGGTGCGGCTAAGGCCACCGACCACTCACGAATACCTAGGCCATTGCCGATGAACGGCACCAGATTTGCCGCCGATGCCACCAGTGCTGCGCCGATCGCCGTTGCTGGTTCGATGGACCAGCCGCTGAGTCGAAAGGCAGCCCAGGCGTGTACCGCCCACACCAATACTTCAACGCTGCGGAGCACCATGACCATGGCAAACGGTCGCCACGTGGCGTCCATCGCAAGGGGCACCCACACCACGGGCACCAGTGTGGCGGCCCACCATGGTGCGCCCGCGCCCGCAGCCAGCACTGCCACAGCGCCGACCGCGCACGTGGCCATTGCAGTCGCAGACATTGCTTGCAGAATTACCACCAAGCTGGTGCGTACCGGAATGCCGTTGACGGTGCGGTGATACGCCATACGGCCGATGCTTCCCGCTTGCATGGGTACGTAGTTGCCAAGCGTGCTGGTGGCCACCAGCAGGTTCATCTCTTGAAATCCAACGCTTCCGTGTCGGCGCATGAGTATCCAGAAGACGCCGGATGTCAGCACCTGATTGGCAACAATGGCAATGATGATGGCGACAAGTGCAATCCAGTCCGGATGGCGCACGGCCCGCGCGAGTGAGTCGCCGATCGCTTGGTTGCGCCACACGGCAATCACCGCCGCGCCCACCAGCAGCACGCCCACAACGGTTCCAATGCGGCGCAGTTGCGCT
Source organism: Planctomycetota bacterium (assembly GCA_039796075.1). Lineage (GTDB taxonomy): Bacteria > Planctomycetota > Phycisphaerae > Phycisphaerales > SM1A02 > UBA966. The sequence continues at coordinate 15,312 of JBDKKN010000120.1, forward strand.
CGCTGTGAACGGTCGAATGGTTGCCCGCCTTCGGTGGCGGTCGGTGCGGTCATGGCTGAAGGATAGATGGCAGAGCCGTTGCGCGGTAGTCTTGGGCGAATGCCTCGCCACGTTGGATCACCCCCCATTGCAGCCCAAATTCGCGATGTGGCCGAGGTGATCAACACTCCATTTCGATTTGTGCAAGATGCGCTGCGATTCCCCAAGTCGGAGCGCCGCTGCGAACGTCGCTTGCAGGAGTCGCTGGAGCGCCGCCCCAACGTATTGATGGTCTATAGCGCGCCGAAGACTGCTTCAACGAGCGTTGCCGCCACCATTGAAGCGTGCGATGCATTCACGGTGATCAAAGTTCACCATGTGCAGCCGGAGTTCTTCTGGCCTGGCGTTGGTACGCGGCTCCACACAGCGCATGGTGGCATGCGTCACAAGGCGATCGAGCAGCGCACCACGCAGCGATTCTTGGAGCGCCACGCGGGCGATATTCGCGTGGTTTCGCTGGTACGCGATCCCATTGCGTTCAACATCAGTAACTTCACGTACTTCGGCCGCGCCTATTGGCTACGCACGTATTGGCGAAGCGCGCGCTGGATGCCGGAAGAAGAATTGGCGCGCCGATTCTTTGCAACGTTCACGCATGAAGCGTCCAGTGTCTGGTGGCAGCGCGAGTACGCGCCCACCATGGGTTTCAACCCGCTGACAGAGCCGTTTGATACGGAATTAGGCTGGAAACAGCGGGTATCCGGGCGCTTCAACACATTGATACTCCGGACCGACCTGACCGACCAATCCAAGTCCGCCGCCCTCCGCGCGTGGTTACCCGGTATTGAAATTGCGGATGTCGGGCGCGTCAATCTCAACGAGAATCAGTCGCCACCCGAGCTTGCGCAGCGTTTGCAAAGTGCCTTGACGCGGAATCCGGAGTACGTGCAGCGCATGTTGGAACTACCCGCCGCGCGGCACTTTTGGTCGGACGCACAGCGGGCAGCCATAGCGGCTACGGCCGGCATGCATGACAAAACCGCCAACCTTCGGCCCCAGTAAATCGTGTACTCCTTCGATCGTTCCTTTGGGTGTAATTTGCATCAACATGTTTAATCGCTTCCGCCGCAATCTTCGAATCCGCCGCACGTTTGGCACGTTGAATCCAACGCGGGTGGAATTGCCGCTCACCAAGTGCTGCATTGAAGTGAACCCACTTGATGGCCGGGTGCGCCGGATGTTGCTCAATGCAATCGCCACCAACAAATTGCCCGCAGTGCAACGTTTTTGGGCGCGCGCGGTCCGTGAATTCGCGCCCACCATGGTGGTTGACGTGGGTGTCAACTATGGCGAGTGTGCGCTTGGCGCGCACTATCCCAGTGATTGCTCGGTGATTGGTGTTGAGGCAAATCCTTCCATTTGGCCTTACATTCGCCGCACCCTGGGTACCCGCGCGGACCAAGCAAACTTCACCATCATGGAATCGGCGGCATCGGATCGAACCGAATCAGGCATTCGATTCTGGATCAGTAGCGGTGGGTCTGGTACCAGCACCACCGTGCAGCCGACCGTTCGCGTTGCGGAGTGGCAGGTGATTGATGTGCCGGCAGTTCGCCTTGACGAGCGCATTGCCCCGCATGGCGATCGGCTGCTCCTGAAGATTGATGTTGAGGGCGCCGATCTGCGGGTCTTGCGTGGACTGTCGCGGTTGATTGATGCCATGCCCGCAACGCTCGCGATTGTTGAATACTGTCCGGACCGATTGCGCGATGCAGGCGAGGACCTATCCGATGTAGCCACGCAACTGTGCGAGCAGTATTCCGTCTGGCAGTTTCGCGACTGGAACGATGTGAAACGCCTGAACCCAGCTGAACTTCGGAGTTTGACGGTCGCCAAGGGACGCGCCACCGACTTGGTGCTTTCGCGCGGTGATGCAGCGGCGGATGCCATGCTTCGCGCCGTGGCGGCTGGAGGTTCGGTGACGGCGGCTGGCGCGTGTGAAGCGCTGACATGAAGCCCTACAGCCACGTAGTCATCAATCAGCGCGTCGTTCGTGTTCGCCACGCGCGGCAGCAAGACTCATGAGGCCAAGTTTCCAACGTAACCGATCCCAGTGGCGTGCGAGTGCCGGGCCGGACTTGTACTTGTAGCGTTCAAGAAATCGATCGATGTGATCGTCAGGTGTGATGGCAGTTGGATGGCGAAGTGGGAATTCCATGGCGCGCAGTGGCAGGTTTGCCCACGGAGATGATCCGGTGGTGTGGGTGCCTTCTTCGGTGAATCCGATATTGGTAATCAGATTGCTGCACGGATGAATGGTCAGCATGTGGTGTTTCCACATCGCGTAGTGCCATCGGTACGCCCATGAAGAAGTAGCGCCAGTCAGCGCTGACAACATGCGTCGCCGCCACTTGGTGCCCGCACGCGGACTGCACCATTGCCCGATGAAATCAGGAGCAACGACCGCTTGTTTCCAATCGGCGGGCTCGCGCTCAAAGTAAGCCCACGCTCGGCGCCAAGTGGCCCAGCCCCATGGATTGGGATAGCGCGTGAAGCAGTAGGAATCACTGGAATGCAGTTGTGCGGGAGCAAATGCGCTGCCGTTGATGGCTCCAACGCGCTCATCGGTTTCGTAGCGCTGCAGCAGTTCCGCGACGAATGGGAAGAAGCTGGGGTCTGCAACGCAGTCGTCTTCCAAGATGATGCCCGCGCTCTCATGTTGGAAGAACCAATCAATGGCACCGCTGACGGCGGTCATGCAGCCTTGGTTCTGGTCAAGAAATCGACTCTGCACGGTGCACGGCCAGCTTGGTGCAAGCATGGATTCACGCACGGCGGCCACTTTGCTTGCTTCGCCCACTCGCTCCGCGCGCGCCCCGTCACACGCCACGTACAAGCGCGCCGGACCAGCAGCGGCAATCGAAGCCATGGTGCGCTTCACCAAGTCCGGGCGATTGAAGCCGACAAGTAAGACTGGTGGGCATGCGGGAGTTGCGCCTTCACTCTGCATGGGCAGTGGTTACTTTCGATGCAAAGTGGGAACGGCGGTGCTGCCAGCCGTTGCCGTGACGACTATCAGTCCAAGATATGCCATCGCCAGGTGCGATGTGACCAGTGCTCCCGTCATGGCATTGCACACCCAAACGCTGAGCATGCCCAGCAGAACGGCGCGGAGCAGGTCGTCCGGCACGCGGCGCGAAAGTTGCCAGCAGGAAATCAGAACCCATGCCAAGAGCGTGACGCCAACGACGCCCTGTTCAACCCAGGCTTGAAGGAATGCGTTGTGGGAGTGACGCTCTTGCGCCAAGCCGCTTTGTATCGGGACACCTGCGTCCACCGCATAGCGGACATGTGCTAATTCTTGCGGATATATGTCTTTCCAGCTCTTGGTTCCCCATCCAAGGATCGGTCGCTGGCTGATGAGTGACAAGGACACGAACCATATTTGTCCGCGGATTCCCGCCACGCGCACCATCATGTATGCCATCTCATCGCCCTGATGAGCAGTAGTGCTTGGGTCGGGGCTGCCATTCAGAATGGGCAACATGCGTGACGTGGCAGCGGACTGCCAGACGAGCGCCCCGCCAGTGGCAAGCAGTAGCGCGATGACAACTACCAATCTCCAGCGACGCACCTTTCCCGCCGTTACCAAGGTGACGGACGCAATCACCGCCCCTACGAGTGCTGCTACCGTTCCCCCTCGGCTACCTGCAGCACGCAGAACAATCGCTGCGATGGTGGCAGGAATCACACCCAACGCCGCGTAGCGCTTTCGTTGCACGGCAACTACCAGTGCGCTTGCCCCCACCAGCAACGCGCCCGCCACCAAGCAGGTGGCGCTGTATGAACCAACAATTCCTGGAAAGGCCTCGCTATAACGGTCAAACTGCGTTGGATTAGCCAGAATGCGCACCGCTGCAATCGCAAGCATCACTGTGCTGCTGGCCGCAAAGGTCAGGAGTAGGGGCCACGGACGCACAATGATGGGGACCAGGGCCATGACGCCAAGCGTGGCGCGTAACGGCGTGGATTTGATGGCTCCCAGAAATTCGCTTGGCGACCACGCTGATGCGCACATCGCCCATGCGCAGAACAGCACCAGGGGTAGCAGCACACGCACTGCTCCAAGGAAACTCCCGCGCGCATCGGGGTCAACAACGATGCGCGCTGCGCTGGTAACCATCAACACAAAGAACGCGAGCGATTCCGGTGCCACTGCCACTGGCAACATGGCAACCCAGAGAAAGCATGCAGCCTCATGCGCACGCCGGGCGACAGTGGCAACCCGACCGGCGCGATGCGCCATGGGTGCACGCATGGAATGCATGGAATTTGAATCGATACTCAGCATCAGAAAGCGCAGTGAGACATGGGTTGATCGATTATGCTAACTCGCGGCAGTATCTCGACCGGGTAAATAGTTGGACTCATCACCATGTGTGGATTCACCGGCTTCATCGATCGTTCAGACCGGATCAACGATCCGAATGCTGCACTTTGCGCCATGTCCGCCATGATTGCGCACCGAGGCCCTGATGGTGAGGGTTCCTACTTTGAGCCACGATTCGGCCTGGGGCTTGCCCACCGCCGGTTGGCAATCATTGACCGTTCCGAGGCCGCGGCGCAGCCGATGGTGTCGCCGTCGGGGCGCTGGGTGATTGCCTACAACGGTGAGATTTGGAATCATCAGGAAATCAGGCAGGAATTGCGCGCCGCGGGCGTCCGTGTTGGACCCTCCACTGGCGATACTGCCACGCTTGCCGCACTGCTTGACGCGCGCGGGGTGGAAGCCGCGCTTCCGAATCTTGACGGCATGTTCGCCTTTGCAGCACTCGATTTGCATGAACGCGTCATGTGGCTGGTGCGCGACCGATTTGGCGTGAAGCCGTGCTTCTGGGGTCATGCCGATGATGGTCGCGGTGCGCCGGTATTCGTCTTTGGCAGCGAATTACGAGCATTGGCGGCGTGCCCAGTCTTCCGCAATCGGGTCTGCCCGATGGCCATCGCGTCAGTGCTTGGGTCCCTCTCCGTGCGTGGGACGCGCACTATCTATGAAGGAGTCCATGCGCTTCGGCCGGGCCATGCGTTATGCATTGATCTCAGTACCGGCCGCGTCAATGAACGCGAGTGGTTCTCCGTGCGCACCGCCGCCACCGCTGCTCGTGCGCAGGGATTTCACGGTGACCGTGCAGAGATGGTGCGCGCGTTTGATGGGCTCCTGGAATCCGCCGTGCGCCGCCGTCTCATGAGTGACGTGCCGTTCGGCGCGTTTCTCTCGGGCGGAATCGACAGCAGTCTGGTGGTCGCCGCTATGCGTCACGCGGGCGTCGCGCCGCTCCGTACCTTCACGGTTGGCTTTGAGCACGCCGAGTATGACGAACGCGCGCACGCACGTGCCGTTGCCAAGGCGCTCGGCACTGATCACCATGAAGTGATGATCAACGACGCAGATCTCGTCTCACTTGTAGAAGACAGTATCGGCTGTTTTGACGCACCGTTTGCTGATTCAAGCGCTATTCCAACGTTGGCGGTATCGCGTTTCGCGCGGCAATCCGTGGGCGTTGTGTTGACCGGCGATGGTGGCGATGAATTCTTCGGTGGCTATGAACGCCACCTACGCGGCTTCACGCTTTCACGTTGGATCCGTTCGGTGCCACTCTTTGCACGACGGCGCATGGCCGATGCCATTGAGATGTTGAATGGCGATACCTGGGATCGCACCTTACGACCGATGGAGGGCGTGCTCCCCGCTGCGCTGCGGCGAACGCAACGCGGCCGACTCATGCATAAAGCGGCGATGAGCCTGCGCGCTGCGGATGATGAGGAACTGTGGCGGTCATTCTTTGCAGTGTGGCCGGAACCTGCATCACTCATCCAGCGTCTGCCATCCGAT
>JBDKKN010000121.1:0-12889 GCA_039796075.1 Planctomycetota bacterium
GGACCACCCGTATGCAGCACCCACACCGAGTGCAACCAACGAATCCATGTTGGCGGTGCGCTGCAACATGCCCTTCCATGCGACGCGGAAGATGGATGATCCAGACCACACCACGATCGGCGTGGCCAACGCCAGTTGCATCACTAGCGAAAGGAGCTGCGACGTACGGTCCTGGTGCTGGTGTACATCCCGCGGTGTCGTAGCAGGGCTCGCGTTCACTTGTGCATCCGCGCTCACAGCTTGCATGGTTTCAGCGGAAGTCGCTGTAGCCCACAAATGATGCGAGCTCATGGCAATCCATATCAGTGGGATGCACAGGATCGCTGCAACGATCAACTTCAACCGCACGGATCGCATTTCCTTGCGAGTCCATGCGTCCAATTCTTCCATGCGGGTCGGCGCGTCTGGATTGTGAATATGGCCGCCGGAGCTGGCATGGCGCGCGTCGTGAGACTCGTGCGTGTCATGTGATTCGTGCGTGTCGTATGTTTCGTGCGTGTCGTGTGATTCGTGCGCACCGTGCGACTCATGTGTGCCGTGCGCTCCATGCACCCCATGCGCGACATGCGCATCACGCACCGTTCGCCCACTCGGATTCACCCGCGCCTGATAGCCAGCCGATTCAACCGCTTTCGCCAACGCACGCGGATCCGCTTTGGAAGAGTCGATCTTGACTTGCGCGCGCCCCATCATGAAATCAACCTGCGCATCAAGGACTCCCGGTTGCGCACGCAACACGCGCGTCACACTCGCAGCGCAGCTAGCGCAAGTCATGCCATCCACTTTCAACTCACATACTTCGGTTCCAACAACCGGCGAACCTTGGGCGGAATGTGCATGGCGCTCTTCAGTCATTTTTTTGATCCTTGCTCACTGCAGTACAGACTTCTATCGCATGCGGAATTCCATCCCGTAACAACCCACAAACGAATTGTACGGCTACCAACATTGCTACTCTGCCCACATGGGCGTCCCCACCTACTTTCGATCCCGTCCGCACCCGTGGCATGGATTGCCCGTCGGTCCAGACGCACCCCACGTAGTCAACGCGTTCATTGAACTCACGCCGTTCGATGTAGTGAAGTACGAAATCGAGAAGTCATCGGGCTACCTGCGAGTGGACCGCCCGCAACGTTTTTCCAGCACTCCCCCCACGCTCTACGGATTCGTACCACGCACACTCTGTGGCGAAGACGTCGCCAATCTCTTTGGTGCGCATGACTCACGCGCTGCGGATCGCGTTCGCGCCATTCGCGCAACAGGACATCAATTTGAGGCGGACGGAGACGCGCTCGATATCTGCGTATTCAGCGAACGCCCCGTAGACCGCAGTGAAATCATTGCTGAAGCAGTCGTTGTTGGCGGCCTCACCATGCTCGACGGCGGCACCGCTGATGACAAGATCGTGGCCGTCCTCAAGGATGACGCAGTGTGGGGCAGTGCGCGTGCGATCGAAGATCTTCCGGCGGCACTTGTAGAGCGATTGGTGCACTACTTCTCCACCTACAAGATGCGCCCCGGACATCCTTCGGCCGCCGAGGTACTTGGAACATACGGCGTTGCACACGCACACGCGGTGATCGCTGCGTCGATCCGAGACTATGACCGCGCCATTGCCAACGTCACCGTGCGGTGATCACACACGCGGCTATCACACACGCGGCGGTCACAAGTTAATAATGCCCTTGCGATCCGGAGTGCGCTCGCGCAGATCGACTCCGTGCTCGAGCACGCTCTTGAGATTAGTCAGGTAGAAGGCCCAGCCCTCGCGACATCCAATGTACGCCTGCTCCAGTTGGCGAAAGTCACTGCTCGGATGCATGCGCTGCTCAAGTTCAATGGTCACCCGGCCATCCGCCAAGTGTGGACTCACGCGGAACTCCACCCATCCCTTTCCGCTGTACCAACCAAGCCGGATGCGTTGTGGAGCCTCGGTGCGCAGGACGTCGTTGTCTTCGCTCTGCTCTTCGGTGGAAAAAACTCCACGTTCATCACAGGCGCCAACACACATCCACGTCATCCGAAGCTTGGCGCCGTGCTCAAGTGAAGTATCCCGTGGCCATTGCCGACCATCATGGGTCCACGCATCTGCTTTACCAAGAAACCAACGCTCCAATCCATCGCAGGTCGCCAGCATGCGCCACGCGGTGACGGCGTCGGCGCGAATATGTATCGCCTGCGTGAATCCCAACCAATCGCGGCTCGAGCCAGTACCGAACAAACTCATGCGCCACGCTTGCACTTCGCAGGTGAACACCGCAGCTGCAACCGCGGGGTCTTCGCGCATGCGCTCTTCCGCCTGCGCAGCACTGTCATGCGGGAACATCACCACGCCCAACGCGCCGTCTTCTGAAGGTCCTGCCATCACCACATGACCAGCCGACACTAACCCCTGCAGGAAAGCCAAGTGCTGTCCCAGGGCCCCGAGTTCATCAAGCGTTGGATCACGATGGAAGTTGGGACGGACTGGTCGAAGAAACGCGATCGCTGCCATGCATGCAAGGTACGGCGAGCTCCGGACGCCCTCCTGCAGCGGTACCGCCAAGGCCACCGCATATCAGGACCGATCCTTCGAGACTCTGCAATTTCAGAATTCTTGCAATTGTCAGAGGTAATACCTTCCCCCGAATCACGGAAGAATATATCCTTAATTCTGTAATAGATCGCTGGGAGACCGCTGCCAATCAGCGTTACAAATCCAAATTCAACGACGAAAGGTCTGAAATCATGTACGGAAAGCAAACTGAGCGCGCCATTGGCGCCATGAGCCGGCTCGCGGAAGTCTGGGACGAGGGCAAGACCCGACTGTCCGCCTTTGAAATCGCCGATGAACGCAGCCTTCCAAGACCCATGGTGGCCAAGATTCTCACCGCGCTTTCGCAGGCCCATCTCGTCACCGGCTCCCCTGGTCCGGGCGGTGGATACGCCCTGGCGCGAGCACCCTCGGAAATCACCCTTCGGCAGGTCTATGACCTCTTCGAACGCCAGGATCGCAGCAATTTGTGCCCATTCGGCGGCGGCATCTGTGGTGTCGGTCAGCCGTGTGCACTCCACGACCAATTGGTGGCAACGCAGCGGAATATCAATGAATTTCTGAGCGGCACTACGTTTGATAATTTCCGTGTGGCGTTCCAAGAGAATGGCCTCAAGCCAGCGAGCAAGGATGCAGTTCCTGAACAACCGCGCGAGAGTTACCGCGCTGCCGAGCGTCGTCGCCACACGTGATGCGGCGTTCGGATGGAGTCCGGCCGGCCGTCGCGCCTCGGCGGTGGTCGCTCGACCGCCGCGTATAGTGCCACAGGTCATGCGTTGAGATGAACGCGTGCTTGTTGCTTCATTCCGGGGGAGCCTGCGCCGTCCCCATGAGTCCACAACTTGGGAAAAAACGCACGATTGCCATCGTTGCCACCACGCTCGCGAGCGTGGTAGCGCGACTATCGGCATTGGTGTCACAGGTGATCGTTGGGTGGTACCTCACGGAAGAGCAAGTGGGTACGTTCGCCGTGGCGATTGGAATCATGGGAGTGACGGCGCTGTTTCGGGCGGGCGGCACTGCGCTGGTCATGCCCAGCATTCGCCCCGCCGACTATGACAACGCCGCCGGGCGGATGTTCTGGTGGGGAACCGCCTTTCTCGTCTTGAGTGCTGTGGCTACGGCGGGCACCATCGGACTGTTACCTGCACTCGAGAGCAAATTTGCGGCCGCAGCCCTGCCTGGTCTCCCAGCCGTCCTGTGGCTGATGGCTGGTCGGCAAGTGCTCTTCGCCATGACCACCGTCAGCCGCATGCGCATGTCGGTTGATCTGCGCTTCAGCGAACTTGCCAAACTTGATGTCGTCTCCGCCATCCTAAGAATCGCACTGACATGGTGGATGGCGTCCACTGGAATGGGTGCGATCGCATTGGCAATTCCACAGGCGGTCACGCCCGTTCTGGAGTTCGTGTACTTCGCATTCTGCGGCGCCTGCAAGCGCTCCGACTTTCGATGGCAAGGCATGGCATTCCGCGAGATGGCGCGCTTCATGAAGTGGCCAATGATCGCGGCGGTGCTCAACACGATCCAAGGGCAGCTCAACTTCCTGGTCCTGGGCATCGCCATCCCCGCCTCCACGCTTGGTCTCTTCTACTTCGCCTTCCAACTTGCCAACCAGCCCACCATGCTCCTCACCAGTGCGCTGCAAAATGTGCTGGCGCCCTTCTTGGCGCGCGACCGCGGCAATCGCATCGCCGAGCAAGCTGGCATGGAGCGCGTGTTCGCGGGAGCCATGCTGTTTGTGCCTATTACCACCGTGGCTACCGCCTCCTTCTTTCCAACGCTTGAACTCCTGGTGTGGGGCGGTAAGTGGTCTGCCATCAATACCGGGCTGTACTTCCTGTGCATCGGCGCCACGTACGCAACGATCGCGGGCATCCTCACCGGGCCGCTCCTGGGGCTACAGCGCTTCAAAGCCGTTGCTGGATTTGAAGTTGGCAAGATGGCCGGAACAATCGGCGGCGCTGTCCTTGGCGCTTTGCTGGTTTGGCTGGATTCAACCAACGGCACTCCTCGGTACGAACCCATCACAGTGGTCTGTGCAACTACCGGAGCAGCGATGACCTTCGCGTCGCTCGCGCAATTGGTGTGGATCATGCGGCAGTTCAAAGTCGCGCCGCGCGAAATGGTTCAACACCTCACCTTTGGACCAACACTGGCAATCCTGACCGCACTCGCCGCGCAATCAATCGGGCACAGCATGCAAGAATCAATGACGCTTCCCGAGGGGCGGCTCGGCGCCGGCGTGGAATTCATCATGGTTGCCGCGGTCTACTGCACGCTGATCACCCTGGCCGTTCGATTCACCGCTGAAGAAACCCTGCGCACCACCGTGGATGTGCTGCCTGCACCCGCGCGGCGCATCTTGCACCGCGTGCTCGTGTTGGATTAACCGCGCACGTCCGCCGGTGTAGCCCACTGCATCATCAACACCCAACGGCTATGGCTCACCGAGCTGGCGCTGGTTGTTTCGAAGTTGGTTCGTACACGCGCAGGTCTTCGCGCAGTGAATTCTGTAGGTCAGGCGAGTCCGCCAAACTGAGAGCGCGACGCGCTGTTTCCACCGCTTCTGTGCGTCGCCCGGATAGCCACAGGACGCGCGCAAGAATGGCTCCGACCATCGGATCGCGACCTTTGAGCGCGCGGTCCGATGATTGCGCCGCCTTCAGCGCAAACGCCAGCGCATCCGTGTCGCCCGGAATCACGTTGACGATCGTCCACGCAATGCCCGCCGCTTGTTTTTCGTTTGCAGGCGCACGCATGATTTCCGCGCCAACCGTCAACGCCTCAGGAATGCGGCGCGCCGAAATCAACAGTGAAAACTTGCGCCCCGTACAGAGCGCGGCCTGTGCGGGCATTGCACTCGCGCAGGAACCATCGAGGGCTGCCAACGCTTCATCAAATCGCGCGGCTTTGGCAAGCGCGTCTACCTTCGACATCTGCTCGTCCCACAATCGCTGCTGCTCGGCAGCACGTTGCGCCGCCGCGATATCCCAGTGCTCAGTCACCACCGCCGAAACAATCGGGTCCAGATCAAGCGGAACCCCGCGCCACTGCACGACGCCGCCACGAACGACAAACGCCACCGGAAGCGTCGGCCAACTGCCCTGCCCATAGACCGTTTGCAGTGAGTTCCGCGTCGGGTCTGCGGCCACCACGAATCCAAGTTTGGGCGCCCATTCCGGAGTTCCTGCGAACTCGCGCACCACGGATACAGGCTCATCACTGATAGCCACAATGACCAGCTTCTTCCCAAATCGCTGCGCCAATGTGTCAAGCACGGGAAGTGACTGCCGGCTCACCGCATCCGATGAATTGAAGAACACCACTACATAGGTGACTCCAACTTCTCGAAACGACGGCATGCGTTCGCGCACGGCGGTTGCCAAGAGCGGAGCAGGCATGGCGTCGCCAATCGCGGGACCAGTACCGCGAAGAACCGTCGGTATGGCCGTGGCAGCCACACACGTGCCCATGATGTTCACGGAAAGAACAGCGCTCAGTATTGACTGGACTAGCATGCAGGCGAGTCTATCGGAGTGATCGCCGCGTTCTCCAGTTAGCCGCAGCTACCCCAGTTGCCGAGCAGGATTCCCAGGTCGCTTCCGTTGGTGTTGCCGTCGCCGTCAAGGTCGCCGGGTCCCGGTAAACCCCAATTGCCGAGCAGCGCACCCAAATCGGCGCCGTCAACGATGCTTGAACAATTCAAATCCGCGGGGCAAGGCGCCAGCGTGGCGGGAGAAATCCACCGGAAACTTGCCAACGGCGTGATCTGGTTCACGATCGTCCGAAGCTGGTTCGTCACCGGGTTGAACGCCTGCACTTGCGTACCGCCAGAAAACATCACTTCCCCATTCCCAAGCGGATGCACGCCACGACCGGTCGGGGTGGAGATCTGTCCCTGTAACTCACCGGTTGGGCTAAAGAGAGACGCCCCGGCGGATCCGGAAAAGAACATCGCAATCACTGTGCCATCTGGCAATACTTGAATCTGCTGCGGCGTCCTCATGGTTCCACCACCTTGGCCGTAGGCGTAGAACGGCGCGGTGGTGGCGCAATTCAGCGGCGCAAATTCCAGATTGTGGTCCAGGATGTCGCCGACCAAAAATCCGCCGTTGTACGGAAAGAGCGACCACGTCTTGCCGAAGGACGGACTGGCGCACACCTGTGTCAAGCCGGTGCCATCGTAATTCATGGACCAAATCGCATTAGCACCCGGGGTGGTCTCGGTCGCGCCGTCGTAGAGTCGAATGAACCACACCTTGCCATACGCAATGCAGATGCCTTCCGGATTGCAAACCCCATCCGAAGGTCCAGCAAGCGTGCGTATGTATTGACCGCAACGGGAGTATTCACGCACTGCGTCATCGGCACTGCAATTCTGATCATTGCCAACATCGGCAAGTAGGAACGTGCCTTGCGGGGTCTGCGCCACTTGGATGACCTGCTTCATGCGGCCATCGTTGGGAATGAAATTGTTGGAAATCACCGAGCCATCAAAGGCATTGAATGCCCAGATCTTGTCGGCGGATGTATCCGGAATCAACAGCACGGATTGCGACTGCGCCCACGCCGAAACTGCCACGAGGGGAATGCACGACAACATCAATAAGGCAGTGGCGCGTCGCATGGGCTTCAACATGCCAACATTGTCACCACCTGCGCATGGGCGGACAAGCACAATCCACAGCGTGGGTAATAAATTGCCCGAAATTTCATAGGAACTTCCGCAGTGTTTCCGAGAACCACGGAAACGGCGGGTTACTGTGGCGCCGCGCAAGGAATTTCGCGGCTTAGCCGCAAGGGATTGAAATGGGAAATCAGAGAATTTCTGTACAGGCCGCACAGTATGCGGTGGCGGCGATCACCTGGACTGTCATCACCGGTTCAGCATCCGCGGGACTATCGATGGGAAACGGCAGCAGTGGCGGAAGCACGGCAACTTCGTTGCGAATCTCCGAACTGCGCGTTGATCAGCAAGGAGCGGACACGGACGAATACTTTGAGTTGTTTGGCGCTCCGGGGATGTCGCTGACTGGATGTTGGTTCGTGGCGATCGGCGATAGCGGCACCGACCCCGGCGGCATTGTGGAGATGGCGATCGACCTTTCCGCATGGACGCTCGGAGCCAATGGACGGTTTGTTGGGCACGAAGCAACGTTCGGCGCGACAGCGTTCAACGGACAGATGCTTGTCGTCGATCCAGCGGGAAACCACGCCACCATCGGCACCGGCGACTCGCTGAACTTTGAGAACTCTGATTCCGTGACGTACCTCCTCGTACGTGCGTTCGCAGGCAATGTCGGCATGGATCTGGACCCAGGGAACGACGGCACGCTGGACACCCTGCCGTGGAAGGAACTGCTGGACTCGGTGGCATTCGTGCGATCGAACTCCACTGATCCCATCTACTCAACAGTGACCGTGGGGCCACTCAAGTTGACCTCCACAGGCGGCATGCCGCCGCACGCGTGGCTTGATGACGCCGGCTGGCATGCAGGCGAATACGCCTCGTGGGTGTACGACAGTCCGGGCGGCGGTCCCGCGGTGCCAGCTCCAGGCGCGGCGGTAACGCTGGCTGCTTCGGCATGCGCCGCGTTGAGTCGGCGTCGGAAGCGCTAAGTCAGGGATTGGACGAGGAACTCGGGGGCGGCATCGGCACTGCGCCGGTGCCGCCCGTGGCGCGCACTTGTTCAGCGATCATCGGCTCCAGAATTTCCAGGGTTCGCATTGCAAATCCGGTGGCGTACGCAAAGCCATATCCGTACAGCGGGTAATCAAACCAACTGCCATCACGGTTCTGATCGATCGCCATCTGTTCAGCAAGCCAGCGCACTAAGAGATCACGGCGTGGACCAGCGGGCGCCACTTGCAGCACCCGAGCGCAGTAATAATGCCCAAAGAAATAGTAGTAGCCAGAGTTTCGATAGAACGCCTCATGCGGCATGACGCGACCGCGGGCAATCTCAATATAGAAGTGCCGTTCGCGCAGTAACTCCACGCCACGCAGAAGCGTCTCGCCATCGGCTCCCTTGGCATCACTACGAAAGAGCGCCAGATTGCAGACTTGCAACCTTCCGCTCGCTCCGGAAACCTTGTTGTAGTCGCCAGCAACATTCAATTCGGCGTAGGTTCCGTATGCAAAGGAGCCACTCGGAATCCGCATCCGCTCCATACATGTCAACGCGTCCGCGATGGTTCCGGCCGGAATGTCTGCGCCCTGCGTACGCGCGTTGAGCAGTGCTTCAATCATGGCGCCAGTATTGAAACTGGTGCTCTCATGTCCACTGGGATTTTGTCCCACATGATTGAAGTCGTAGTAAGCCCAGCCGCCTTCAGCACTCTGCTCACGACGGGCAACCTGTACTTCACGCTCCAAGATGGCGCGCCACGCTTGATGGTCCGCGGCGCGAGCCGGGTCAGCAAGAATGGCCGACGCCAACTCCAAGAGATAGGTGTGCGTCCAAACGCTGTAGAAGGTGTTTCCAGATGCGCGCCCCACTTCACCCTGCGCTTCAAGCCACGTCAATCCACGGAGGAGTGCAGCATTGCATGCGGGATCGGTGCGCGCCGGCACCACCAGCGACCAACACACCAACGCCGTTGTAGCGGTGTGGAATGCTCGGTGACTCGCTTGCGTGTCCAGGTAGATCTCTCGCGCGCGCGGGCTTTCAAACGTTCCAAAGCTTCCGTCCGGACGCTGACTCGCCAAGGTCCAAGCGCGCCCACGCGCCTGAGCCGCACGAGTGCGCGTGAATGAAAGCTGCGGATCCGGCACTGGCCGAAGCGCGGGCGGCGTAGCGGTAGTTGCCTGTTGTGGCGTCGGTGCTGTGACAACGGCTGCGTCCGGCTGCTTCCGGTCCACGACTGTGGACAGCGCAGCAACCGTTCCCGCATCGGATGGCCCGGCCGACGTTGTCGCATGCTGCGCGCATCCGGCGATCGCCGTCATGAAAGCGATCGCTGCGACATCGCGCAGCTGGGTCAGCAAAGCGATCACGGTGCGCGGCGTATTCATGGATCTACGGACTCCCGACTCATGCATCCGGCATCACCACCTGTTCGCCCGCCTGCAACCCAGAAACAACTTCGGTCTTGGTGCCGTCAGACGCACCAACGCGAACCTCGCGCTCGGCTTGCGCTTCGCCAACGAGCACCTTGACGGTGAATCGCCCCTTCTCCTGCTTGATGGCTTTGTTGGGTACAAGGACGCGGTCGGCCAAGGTTCCGCGAATCACCAAACGAGCCTCAATGCCCGGGAACACACTTCCATCAACCGTGCGCAGCGTTGCAACAAATGGGAAGGCCGCACCATCACCCTCTGGTGCACCAACAACTACCAGCTCATCAACCACTGCCTCGCCGCGAAGCTCAGGGCGCGATGGGAACCAAACAGCGGCGACGTCGCCCTGCTTGATCACGCGCAGCGCATCGGCGTTCATGGTGCCGCGCACGCGCAACTTCGATAGATCAACCACCTGCGCCAGTTCTTGGCGTGGCTGCACTTGATCGCCCACATCTTTGACGCGCACCACTACGTAGCCATCAGCAGGTGCTTTCACGTTCAAACGCGCGGCATCGCCCTCCATTTTTTCCAGGCGGCGGTCAATATCACGCAGCGCACGTGCGGAAGATGCAATATCCAATTCGGCACGAATCTCACCTAAACGCTGCTGTAATTGCGCGCCCTCCAGGTCTAGCTTGGAATACTTCGCTTGGTCTTCAACTCGACGAGCATCATTCGGAGCACGGATCGCCTTAAAGATTTCATTGTCGCGCCGCGCAAACTTTGCGTAGGTCTCGCCGCGCTCCACACCGCGGCGCGCGCGCTCCAACACAATGTCCTTGGTCTCACTCTGCAGCGATGTGCCGGCGTACATCTTCTCTAACTGCGTCAGCTCATCTTGGTTGTCGCGCAAACCGTCAAGGCTGCCCTTCAGCCCCAAGTCTGCCATTTCCAGGCCCTTCTTTGATTCATAGTCACGGTACAACTCCAAAGCCTGCTGCGCCAAATCCGAAGCAAGGGTGGCTCGCTCCAATGCCGCAATCGATTGGCGAACCTGCATGGCCCGTTCTTCCTTCTGCATGACCAAGCGTCGCCGCGTCTCCGCGGCCTGTACGCGAAGGTCCTCAAGACCCTTCTCAAACTCCTTCCCTTCCAACACCACCAATGCGTCGCCGGCCTTCACAGCACCATTGCGACGAACGATGTCCTTCACAGTGATGGGGCCACTGAACGCCTCCAACTCCAAGCGCACTTCTTCGCTGCGCGATGATTCAACGCGGCCTGGTCGCTCAATGACCAACTCCAGCGAGCCCCGCTCAATGGTCGCCGTCTTGGGCGCGGGTGTCACGGCGGGAGCGGTTGGAGCTGCAGCTGCAGCAGCACCGGCAGCTGCGGGCGTCGTAGCGGCGGGCACCGCGGCGGCAGGCACCGCGGCGGCAGGCACCGTGGCGGCCGCTGGCGCCGGGGGGTCAATCATCGCTGACGCGGCCAGTGTCCAGGTTCCGGAAAGACCCACAACTATGAAGGCTCGAAAGGTGGAAGGCGTGTTCATTGCAACACCTTACCGGAACCGCCGCTGGAAGTTTCACGAACAAGATGCCCTGAAGCGCCCGTAGTGCACTTGAATAACGGTCCGTGGCCTGTTGGCATGAATTTCACCGATTGATTCACCAACATGGCAAATTGTGGTGATACAGTAGAACGTCCGATGCGCACCCGACTGCACCAACTCCTTCTCACCTGCATGGCACTCTGGATGCCATTCTGCTGCTGCCAAGCCCGGGCGATCGCTGAAGTAGCAGTATCGGCAGCGCACACCCCTGCAACTGCTGCAACCGAATCCGGCGCCACGAAACATCACTGCTGCCATAGTCAAGCGAGCGATGTCCTTCCCGGCACTTCAACGGGTGCACACTCATCACACGATCCAGTCAAGACCGACGACGGCTGCTGCGTTCAGTGCAAAGAGCGGGTCCTGTCCACGGTGACCCTGGACATTGAACATGACACCGTCGGCTCGATTGATTTCATCGGCACCGCCATCCGCGCGATTTCACTGACCGAGCATGACGCTCCCCGCGCAACGCCAGCTGTCAGCCATGACACCGGTCCGCCGCGCGCACCATCCGGGCGCCAGGCACTTGCGCTCCATTCCACACTCCTGATCTGAACATGCGGTTCACTCGAGCACGGCGCGCGCCGTGCCGCTGTGGCATTTCCGCATGAACACAGGTCATGCAGAGCATGGAGTAGGTCATGGAATTCATGGAATTCAAAGAACGCACTCGTTGTACACCCGGCATTCATCGTGCCGCTGACACTCGCCCGAATCGGACATCCGCCCTGATACGCACTGCAGCCAGCATGTGCTGCATCGCCGTGGTGGCTGCGTGCAGCACCGATCCTGGCCCCACCTTTACCGAAACCGCGCCCGCCCTTGACGCGCGCATCCAGCAAACTGATGGCACCATCGATAACGCACTGGCATCGCCATGGGCCACGCCAAGCGATGCCTGGGATGGCACCGCCCCATTGAGTGCGGAAGCTGCGGTGCGTTGCGCCATCACAAACAATCGGCAATTGCGCCGCATCTTTGCAGAGCTCGACCGTCGCCGCGCCCTCATGCGTGACTCGCAGCTGCCACCAAATCCAACGCTCAGCATGGCCATTGGTGCGCCACTGAGTATGGGCACCATCCCGATCTTGGCCATGCTTGGGCAGCAAGTGGATTGGCTTTGGAAACGCGATGCCCTCGTCGGCGATGCAAACTCGCAGTTGCGAGGGCTGATCTTTGAATCAGCCGCCAGCTTGGTGGCCACCGTCGTTGAAGTTCGCACCGCATACATGGAAACCGCTTCATCCATCGAGGTTGCGGAGTTAGCACAACGCGATGCCGCTGTTGCTGCCCGCATTTTAGCTTCGGACGAGGCAAGTTTCGCTAGTGGAGAAGGCCGCCGCGCCACCGTCAATCAGGCACGCATGAATGCGGCTGAAGCACAAAACCGAGTCATGGAAGCAACCATGACGCTCGTCACTGCCAAGACGCGCCTGCTGGAAGCCATCGGCCGTGGTGACCAGGGCATGGAATGGACCGTGGCAGATCAGACCACCATCGCCGCGCGTCAAGCATGCGGCATTGAACCGCCTGCGCAGCCCGATGATGACGCTGCGCTGCGGGAACTTGTCCGCAGCCGCCGCCTTGACCTACGCGCTGCTGCCGCGCGCGTAGATGGCATGGAGTCGCGCGTTTCGCTCGCCATGGCAAATCGATGGCCCTCACTCATGCTCGGTGGTGGCTGGGAGCAAGACATGGAAGGCGACCAGGCCATCATGTTTACGGTGGAGTCATC
>JBDKKN010000122.1:0-11754 GCA_039796075.1 Planctomycetota bacterium
AGGAACACGCTCTCAGAAACGATCGGCGCTGCGACGTACATGAACTTGGCGGTTGGCTCGAATGAACTAATCCGAGTGCGCTGCTTCTTGGACGCGTCGGTTGGAATGGTGACTGGGCGCGGAATTTCAAAGGACACGGCCGTGCCGGTTTCTTGAACCGTGGCGGCTGCGGAGAATTCTTCAAGCTGTTTGCGAACGGCGCTGTCGGACTTTGCCATCATTGGCTCCATCATGGGCTCGGGCGCTGCCGAGACTGCATAGTCGGCGGCGATGGCTGGCGAACGGGCACTCACCGGCGGCATAGGCACAACCACATCCACGTACCACGGATCCACGGCCGGCGGACTTGAAGCGCGCGTTGGCTGCGCGGTGGAGAGTGAGAGTTTCACATCTTTCCAGTCTTCGCCGGTGCGCTGCGAAACCAGCGCGTCGTACTCCACGGTGACGCCAGTGCGGTCGCCCGCGGCGCGCACGGCGTAGGCAGGCTCCCACGTAGCATTCCCGACGAGGTAAGTGAGTTCCACATCCACAGTGCATGACTCAGGAATAGCCATCAGCACCAGAGCGCTGCGCTCAGTGCGATCAGCGCCGCCGAGTGACTCGAGTTGCTGATTTGCTACCTGCAATTCGCGCGCCAGCATTTCGTTTCGCTCGTTCTGTTCGCGCGCAACGCCAAGGATGCGTTCCTTCTCGGTCTGCACAAATTCAAGTTGCTTGGCGACGGCGGCCAGGTCGACTGCCTGTGTGGCACCATCGGCGGTTGCTGAGGCGGTCATGCGGACACCAATCTGATCAATGAGTTTGTCGTGTTGTGCAAGCAGGGCGCGGTCTTGCTTTAGGAACTCAATCTTCCGCTGGAGATCTTGGATCTTCTCTGCAAGTGCAATCCCCTCAGGTGAACTGGAAAATGCAACGCGCGGGGTCTGTGAGTATTCCACGGCCAGCAGCTTGGGCGCACTCTTCAGCGTCGCTCCCGCGGCTGCATTCACCTTCGCCTGCAACGATCCCGCTTGCACTTCAACCGGAAGGTTAGAGATGCGCAATGCCCACAGGCCTTGCTTGAATTCGCGCTGCACGGCGCGGGTAACGGCCGCGCGGCCCGGATACAAAGTGACGGCTCGAATGGTGCCATTGTCAGACGCGTTCTGCATGGCGACATCTGGGTCGATGGCCACGGTTGACTGTGCCAACGCAGAAGGCGCGCCTGCCAGGGCGGCAAGGGATGTGGCAATGAAGAGTGCTTGCAAGGTGTGCTGGTACATGGTGGTGTCCCGTAGAGTTCGTATGCGATGTCAGTCGGGCAGCGCAGTGATTTCAATATCCTTGGCGCGCGTGGCTTGCACGGTCCACGTCACCGGGAGCGCGGCGGGGCCACGTGCAGATGCTGGCACGGAAATGTCCCAGCGCAAGATGCCGGTCTTCTGCGGTCCGGCGGCGTACAACGCATCTTTGGAAAGTGGCGATGAAAGATCGGCGATCTTGATTTCCACTTTCTCATTGCGGCTGACTGCGCGACGGTCAAGCAGTTCCACGGCAATATCGCGGCCAGTACCGTTATCAAGCTTGATGCGATAGTTCCATGTGGTGGCGATGCTGCCGCCAAACAATCCGGCGGCGCCGGTCACCTTGGAAATCACCTCGCGCGTTGCACGCACAGCGCGGTCAGGTCCAAAGAACACCTTGAAATCAGACTTGGGCGCAACGGAAGGCATGGCAGTTTCGCCAATGAAGTCGCCGCCCATGAAGACTTGCGCAGTGCCAGGAAGTAACTGGTACGCGGACGCATTGGTGAGGTCGCCGCGCAGAAACACACTGTCAGTCACCAGTGGTTGCGCCGCGTAGACAAACTTTGCATCCGGTTCAAACGAAGCGATGCGCGTGCGCTGCGAGCGCGTGCCGTCGCTGGGCACGGTGATGCGGCGCGGCAGTTCAAAGCTGGCGGCAATGCCCGCTTCGGAAACGCTTGCGGCGCGCGCGAGCTGTTCGAGCACGGTGCCTTGCTCGCCATCATCGTCATCGGCAGCGCCAGCACCAGGAGGGCTGCCTGGATCACCGTACGCACCGCCGGTACCCATGCCACCGCCACCCGGCCCACGGTTCGCCCCGGGCTTTCCCCTGCGACGGCTGCGATCCTTGCTCTTGAGCTCTCCCATCTCCATGTCGCCCACCATTCCGCTGCTATCGCCGGCGTACATGGGCTGCTCGATATCCACATAGACGGGTTCAACTTCGCTCGGTTGCGCAGCACGCACGGGATCAGCGGTGCTAAGAGAGACCCGCACATCCTTCCACTCTTCGCCGGTGCGCTGGGCAATCATGGCGTCGTACTCAATGGTGGCACCACTGCGATCACCAGCAGCACGAATGGAATACGCGGGCGCCCATGATGCTTTGGGAACCATGTAGGTCAGGTCAAGATCAAGCGCGGTGGCTTGCGGCGCGGCAATCTTCACCACGGCGGTTCGCTGCGTGCGACCAGCGCTTCCCTGTTGCACCATGGTTTGTTCGAGCACGGTGATTTCTTTCATCACGGCGTCTTCGCGTGCGGCAAGCGTTCGCGACGCTTCAATCACTCGCATCTTTTCAGCATTCACCCACGCCAGGCCTTCGATCGCCTTTGCAGGGTCCGCCTTCGCCGTGCCACCGTCGGCACTGGCATTGGCGGTGATGCGCGTGGAAACCTGGTCAATGTGGATGCTGCGCGTGGCCAGCTGTGCTTGGTCCTGCCTGGTGAACTCCAAACGTCGGCGTGCTTCCTTGAGTCGTTCCGCGAGGTCGATGCCTTCTTTGCTCCCTGCGAAGTCCATGCCCGGTGTCTCTTCAAATTCCACGCCAAGGAGCCGTGGCCCGGACGGGTTGGGGGTATCACCAGAGCGCACCTTGGCCTGCAGTTGCGCGCCGTTCACGCCTGCTGGAAGATTGGTGACGCGGACCGTCCACAGTCCCTGCGCCAGATCTTGATGGATCACGCGCGTCACCGCGGCGCTGGTTGGGTAGATCACCACGCGGTCGATGGTGCCGGCATCGGAGATCGTCTGCGTTGGCAGATCTTGCGCGCTGGCAACGGATGCGCCCAGCGCAGCACACGCCAGAAGTACCAAGGAAGAAACGGGACGACGGATAGTGGCAGGGCGATCGAATATGAGCACAGGAATCCTCCGGTGCGCAGGGTACGGCGCAACGGGGTCGCATGTACAAAGTGCCATTCCAGCCGCGTTAGTCGAAATCTTCCAGCGCAGCGCGGGTTCCGGACCGTGCGAGGAGTTCGGCAGCGCGGGCGGCGCCTGGTGCGGTGGAACCCTTCAATTGTTCCACCAGTCGGCGGTTCTCATCGCGCTTGCGCAGGTAGCGCAACGACAACGCCGCCACCGCGCCCGGTTCCACGCCTTCGAGGAAGTTGACGCCCTCGCGGTAGACGATGCCGGACGCCAAGCACTTGGCGACCATCCAGTCCAGGTACGACTGCGGGATGTCTGTCCAAAGTCGATCGCCAGCAATGTCCTGCAACTTCTGCGGGATGTGCTCGCGAACAACTTGCTTGGCCAATTCACGGTCCGCGGGTGTCCAGGAATCCATCGCCGCGCGAATAGCGTCCGCTGCCTGATTGATGACCTTGGAGAGTTCCGTAGAGAGTTCGGTGAGCGGAGTGTGCGGATGACGACGGCCTTCCGCCATCAACAGTTCCGCCTCACAGCGCGCCAGCTCACGCAACTTCACCAGCACTTGTTCTACAAACTCAGCCTTGATGGACATGAAGCTCTTCTCATCAAGCAACATGCTGGCGCCGATTTCATAACTTGAGCAGATCACGCCGCACTTGTTGGCGCTGGAGTCCTTGAAGATCAGGCAGCCCGCTGCAAAGAGTTCTTTGCGCGCGCCAGGAGTCAGGAAGAGGTTGGCGCCCTCCACGATGATCGGGGCGGATGGCTTTCCTTCCTTGGTCAGGTAGTCGCGCCAATTGCTTTCGTTGATGGTGGCTGGCCTGCCGCCGCCCGGAATGAACGCATCAGCCTTCAAGCGGTTGTGCAGTGTGTTCCGAATCATCACGCCGCCGGGCGCTTCCACTGGAACCACAGCGCCGTGTTTGCCTAGTTTCTTTGGGTCGAATTTAGCAATCGGCAGCGCCTCCTTGAAGAGACGCAACAGTTCTGTGTGGTCAAGTCCGTCCGGATCCTCGCCAACGCCGCTGCCGTCAGCAATGCCAACGATGCGAGCATTGCTTCCGTAATCACGGTTGAGAATGCGGATCATGTTGCCAGCGACGTCGCCGTCGGGGCCACCGGTGATCTTGACGGTGAATGGCTGCTTGCGTGGGTCAATACCGCGCGCTCGCAATGCCACTTCCAAGAAGACGTTGACGCCTTCGCTGGTCACTCCGTACACCTTGTGATTGATTCCGGCGCCGGGCTTGGAACTCATGAACGCATCGGGCATGGCGTACTTCCGCGCACGAGCACGGGCGACGATCCACTCAATGTGATCCGGGGTGATGTTCTCGTCTGGCCCCAAGTAAATCAGTTCACGACTGCCGAAGCGATCGACTACTTGCTTGCGCGCCGCGGGGTCGTCAGTGATGAGGTCGAGCAAGCTGTCGACAAAGCTCTTCACGCAGCGGGTGATGTCGGACTCGGGCTCCAAGAGAATAGCTGCCTTGGCTCCGCCCTCTGGAATATCCTTATTTTTCTGCTGTTGCGCCCATGAGAGTCCGTACACCTCATCGAAGACGCGTTCGCGTTCGCGGGAGTGTTGCGCAACATTGGACGGCTTCACAACACGCAAGCCGCCGCGCGCGATTTCCTTGAAGCGGTTGTGGAACCCAAAGAAGCCGCGGCCAATGACAAAGAAAGTTCCGTACGGAAGTTCCGGCCGTCGATCGTCGCGCAAGTACGAAGGATCGATGCGCATGGAGAGACCAAAGCGCTTGGCAAGGAAGTAATTGGTTCGGAACGTGGCCTCCACCGCATCAAGAAGCGCTACCAAGATGGTTGCAGTTCCCTCTGGGTCATCCTTGGTGCCAATGTCGGCGCGCAGGGCGGCGGCACGCTTGTTGAAGTGCGCATCGTCAAGCGGTGTGGCGGGGTTGAATCGCGCGCGGAACAGATCCGCGATCTGCCGGGTAACGGTGATGGTGCGCTCGGCCGTTGCCAAGATGCGCTCAATGGCAAACAGCAGGCGGTCGCGGTGCACCAAGTGCTGATGCGAAAGTGTGCACAGACCCAAGATGAGTTCAGCCTCATCAAGTGTCATGCCTTCGTGGCGATTTGCAAGCCAAATCGATTCGGAATCGATCCACTTGATCCGAGTGAGATCGTGGGCAACCTGCTTCCAAGCGGCGCTGGTGGTGTCGACCGACTTTCCGTCCTGCGTCTGGATGACGAACCCAAGGATTGTCACAGAACCGAACGGTGGATCAGCAACTTGGTCAAGGTAAGCGCGCTGAATATTGATGCCACCACGGCTGAGAACATGGGCGCAGCGCTCCAGCATGGTGCGCGCACGTGCGTTGGAAAACGCAATGGTCATGCGCGTCAACTGGCCTTCAAGTTCCGGCTCGGTCTCAACGGCGGTGCCTTCACTGCCACTCACTGACTGCAGCAACATGCGGTGCTTGTTCAGGCGGTGTGGCGTGAGCGTGGCGATGTAGTCGGCGGCGCAACCAGCAAAGTAGGCGCGGATGGACGCCTCGGTCCAGTCCTTGGCCTGACTGTGTGCAAACGCGATGGTCGCTTTGAGTTTCTCGGCCTGCTCAGGCGTGGTACCAGTGAACGGCGCGCGATCGCCGAATTCAAAGGTGTCAAGCACGATGGCGCCGTCTTTCGAGCCGTGGATCTTTGCGGCACGCAGCGATGGACTCATCGGCAGCGATCGCACCACTTCAGCCAACACGCCCGGCTTGTTGCCTTCGCGAATAATGGTCCACTGGCGGCGGTCATCACTGTGCAGCGTCAGGTGCAGCGGTTGACCAGACGCGCGTGCGGCGATGATGGCGCGTAAGTGGTTTGCCACCTCCGTTGCTGATGTGTCTTCGAAGTACATGCGTGGCATCTGCGCCACAAACCATGGAACGATTTCCTCCGCGGAACGCTGGAAGCTCTTGCCAAGGTCACTGGCGAGCACCGTTGGATCCGGGACGATATTGACCGGTGTGGTGCTGGCGGGGGCGGGTGCTGTTGGATGTGCAGAAGCCATTTCGTGGGTCATACCACGGGGCGACGCCGGAATCCGGCATGGATCTCTTGAATCAACTCCCGAGTGGCGGCAATCCGTCGCTTGCCTATATTCTTTGAGAGTTCTCTCCGCGGGTCTGGTTCGTCCCTTGCTGCCCGCTTCACCCATGTTCCGTGCGCCCGTGAGCCCCCGATCCCACGATCCCCTGATCCACTTAGTTACTGAGTCACTGAGTTAACGATCCCCTGAGTCAATGAGCCAATGATCATCGCGTCCATCGGAAACTTTGACGGCGTGCACCGGGGTCACCAAGCGCTGGTGGCGGCTGCCCGTGCGGCCGCCGGTCCGCATGGAAAGGTAGTGGCGGTGACCTTTGATCCGCTGCCGGTGGCGGTCCTTCGCCCGGATGCCGCGCCCGCCCGACTCACCGGTTCCGCGCGTCGGGAAGCGCTGCTCTTGGCGTGCGGTTGCGATGCGGTCCATGTCCTGGATCCGCGCAGCGGAATTCTGGCAGAGACGCCGGAAGGGTTCATCGATCACCTCCGTGCGGCAGTCCCCTTTGACGCGATTGCGGAAGGCGCGGACTTTCGCTTCGGTCGCGGTCGCAGTGGTGATGTGACAACGCTGGCGGCCATTGGTGCTCGCTTGGGATTCCAGACCATTGAGGTGCAGGAAGTTGACCAACCCCTGAGCGATGGATCCGTGATCGCCGCGCGGAGCACCGCCGTTCGCTGGATGTTGAGTATGGGTCGGGTAGCGGACGCGGCGCGGTTACTCGGCCGCCCCCACGCCATTGAAGGTGTGGTGGAGCGGGGCGATCAGCGCGGTCGCCTGTTGGGATTTCCAACGGCAAACATCATGGCCCCCGGCATGGCGCTTCCCGCCGACGGCGTCTACGCCGGGCGTGCGATCATCGCTGGTCGCCAGTACCAAACTGCGATTTCCGTAGGCACCAAGCCCACCTTCGGCAGCAGCAGCCGGGTGTGCGAGGCGCACGTCCTTGGTCTTGAGGCGGCGCTTGATAGCTATGGATGGCCCATCGAAGTGCACTTTGAACAGTGGCTCCGTTCGCAGTGGCGATTTCCGGGTCCAGATGCGTTGGCTGAGCAGTTGCGTACCGATGTGGCGCGGACCGCCGCGCTCGCGTAGCGTTCGCCAAAGACGGTTCAGAAACATATGGAATACTCAACCACAGTTACTCATGCTGCACTCGTTGCGCGGCTTCGCGCGGCAAAGCGACCGTTCATTACTTCGCATTTCAAGCCAGACGGCGACGCCATGGGTTCGGTACTGGCCCTGGCGCGCGCGCTTCGCTCCCTGGGTACGACGGTTGACGCGGTTCTGGCGGGACCAGTGGATCGATCCATCCGTGGCTTGGCGCTTGAAGGCGAGATTCGCTTCGTTGATCATGGCCTTGTTACACCCAACGCAGATTGCGACCTGGCGGTGGTCCTTGATACGGGCGCGTGGAGTCAGCTTGAGCACTGCCGCGATTGGCTGAAGGAACATCCGGCGCTGGTGGTTGGAATTGATCACCACGCGCGCGGCGACGCAGTGGCGCCGATGCGCCTGGTTGACCGCGGCTGCGCGAGTTGCACGCAGGTGTTAGTGGCAGTGATTGATGAAATGGGCGTGCCGTTTGGGCCCAGCGCCCGCACCGCGCGCAACACCATTGCAGAAGCACTCTTTGTGGGTCTGGCAACCGACACCGGTTGGTTCCGATTTAGCGCCGCAGACGACCGCGTGTTTCAGTTGGCGGCACGTCTCCTCACCTGCGGCGTTGACAAGGACGGCCTCTATCGAACAATTGAGCAGGGCGATGCGCCCGGTCGACCGCTCCTCACTGGGCGTGCGCTGAATTCACTTTCATATGCGTGCGGCGGCCGCGTGGCAATCATGCGCCTGATGCGCTCTGACTTTGCAGAAACCGGCACCCGCGTGGATGATCTTGCTGGGCTCGTCAACGAACCGATGGGCGTTCGTGAAGTGGAGATGAGCGTGTTGCTGGTGGAGAGCGATCCCCAGCTAGTGAAGGCCAGTTTCCGCAGTAAGCCGGCCGCGAACGCGGGTGGCGCATTCATTGACGTCAATCACCTCGCAGCGCACTTTGATGGTGGCGGACACGTGCATGCTGCCGGCGCGCGGATACCTGCGTCCATGGATGAAGCGGCGCGACTGGTGCTCGAAGCGTGCGCGATCTATTTGGAAGACACGCCGGTCGCTGGTTGAGTGGTGCCAGTCACTGGGACCGCGCAGGGTGCAATGGTGAAACCAAGTTTGGTGATTGCGCGCTCGGCGTCCGCTTGGGCAGCCGGGTTGTTCACTTCAAGTACCGCGCACTTTGACTCGAACGTGCACTGCACGCTGCGCACGCCTTTCACTGCAGCCACTTCTGCAGTGATTGCTTCTGCACACGAGTTGCAGTGCATGCCGGTCACGGTGTAGGCAACTTGTGTCGTTTGCTTGGCAGCGGCGGTGGCCGTTGCTGGCTGCTGTACGTCACTGCCCGAGCAGCCAGACAGAGCCAGGACTGTCAACAGTGCGGAAACAAGTGGAATGCGCATGAAATGATGGTATGCGCGTTCGTGCCCCCAAGCGCGTACGAAATGCATCGACACCAATAGTTGCCACCCTCACGCCGCGCCGCGTCGCTCCGCATCAGTCTGCGTAGCCACCAGGCGAAGCCCGCTATTTTTGGGACGAAGTCCAATGATGCGCAGCATTGCCGGCAACGTCCATACGGCAGTCACTAGGCAGCATGCGCTGCCCGCGGCCATGGCAACTCCTAAGCTGCGAAGTCCCTGGTGATGTGCCAAGATCAACGCGCCAAAGCCAATGGTGGTGGTGAGTGCGGTCACAATCACCGCGCGGCGTGTAGAGCCGAAACCATGATCAAGCGCGCCCTCATGCGCGCGGTGCGTGATATGAATGGCGCTATCGATACCCAGACCAATCATGATGGGAATGGCAAAGAAGTTTGCTAGGTTGAAGGAAGTACCGCACGCGGCCATGAGTCCAACTGTCCAAGCGACTCCGACGGCAAGCGAGGCGAGTGCTGCCAGCGTTTCTCGCACGTTTCGCAAGTCCACCCAGAGCAAGATGGTCACCATCAAGGTGGCAAGGATGGCCTGTTGCAGGAACGATCGTTCCATGCTCTTCATTGATTCGCTGACGGTCATCGGTGCACCCGTCGCGTGCGGATCTTCGGAACGCAGGGCGGTGACGAACTGTTCAAGCGGCTCCACTTCCCACATGTCGCCAGCGGGGTGCGCCATGACTAAGTAGCGCCCGCCTGGCGAGACCATCTGTGCGCGCACCGCTTCAGGCAGTGCCGAACGTAGGTCGCGGCGCGCTCCCTCTGCCATTGCCAAGAGCGCCGATCGACTGCGTGCCACGGCGTTGTCGACCGACGAGCGCGCAAGCTCAAGCTCTGCGGGCGTGCGATCTGTTGGCTTCACCAAGTCAGCAACGGTGTGGAGGCGCTGCGCCAGCGCGCGCATGTTTCCTGCCGCGTTGGCGGCTTCGCCCTCAGCAAAGCGCGAGAGGGTTTCAATCCGTCGGGCCGCGCTTCGAATTCCGTCTGCGTCCCATTCTGTGGCGCGCCGTGGCCGGGCGGGCGCAGCTTCCACGGCGTTGGCAAACTGCATGCGCAGGGCAGCGCGTTGCGGCGTATCCATGACCACCGCATCAAGCACACTGCGCACTTGTCCAACTTCTGGGTGTGCGCGCAGCCGTTGCGCGAGCGGCGGGATCTCTTCCATTGACCCAACAATCAGTGCTCCAAACCAACTTGCCGAAGCAGAGTCATCAATCACTCGATGCTCCCAGTCCACGCTTTCCAAGCCGTTGGCTTGCAACTTCAGCAGATTGCTTTCAAATCGAATGTGCGTGAATCCGTACCAGCCAGCAGCCAACGCCACCGCGCAGGAAATGATGACTGCGCGCCACGCCGCAGCGGGGCGCAGGGCGCGATCGACGCCTTCGCGCTGCGAGAAGAATGCCGAACGTGACGCGCTTGATTCGGAGCTCTTCACCAGCCGCGCATCAAAGATCACTAAGAGCGCTGGCAGCATGACCACCATGGCAGCCAAGGTCAGCAGTAGCCCAATACCAGACACCACTCCCAATTCACGCAGCCCCTGGAATTCAGTGAACCACGCCAACAGAAAGACGCCAGCCGACGTCAGCGCTCCGGCCAAGTTGCTGGGCACTGCGGTGCGCATCATGTGAATGATGGAAGGCACAGTGGGAAGATGTCGGCGCGCCTCCAAGTAACGCGCCACCATGTGAATGCCGTAATCCAGACCAACGCCCACCAAGACCAGCATGAAGACGATGCTCAACAGATTGAGTCGACCGTAGATCAGTGCAGCGGCGGCATACGTGAGCGCACAACCAACCATGAATGCCAGGAGCGCCAAGAGTGGCAACTTAATTCCGCGAAATACGCCCATAAACAGGGCAGTACAGAGCACCAGTCCCACAATGCTTGAGACATTCATGTCGGAGTTGGTGGTAGCCATTTCGTCTGCTTGCAGAACGGGCTTGCCAGTCAGTCCAATGGAAATGTCCGGGTTTGCAGCGCGCGCCTCGGCCATTGCCGAGCGAATGGCTGCCAGCGGTTCGTCAATCACTTCAAAGCGAGAGAAATCCTTGCGCGGCATCACGCCGATGAACAGCAGTCGTCCACTATTGCTAGTGAGGTAGCGGGTCTCGCGCGGAGTGCCAAGAAATTCGGGTGCTTCGGGTGCGGCCGAAGCAATGGCGGCCAATTCAAGAAATGCTGCGGCGCCTTCACGCTCCGCCTGCTCGCGGGGCATAAAGAGTCCGTCAGACACCAAGCGATCAAGTCGGCGTCGGGCATCGGCGAGGACGGATCCGGTTCCGGCATCGGAGGCGAGTATTGGCAGCGCATCGCGACCTTCGACCAGTCCGGCAAGTTCAGTGGTGGGCATCGCCCAGGTGGCCACGCGCATTTGCTCGGGCACGGTGATCCGCGAGTTGATGTGCTCAATGCTCGGCGCCTTGCGCAGGCGGGCATCGATCATGTCAACCGCATGCTGCGCGGATCCGGTGTGCAGCGTGCCGTCGGGGGCGGTGGCATCAATGACTACCCAGGCGTGCTCAAGATCACCAAATTCCTTGATAAATCGCAGGTATTCCGCCACATACGGGCGGTCGTTACCCATCAGGGAATCGGTGTTGGCGTCGAGACGAACCCGGTTCCAACTCCAGGCAACGGCAACGGTTGCCAGGAGCAGACAGGTCACCACCACTGCTACCGGCGCGGCAACGATCCAGCGCGCCAAGCGATCAGCGGAGCGGTGTCGGAAGGACTGCTCTTCAGTCACTCGTCGCCCATCCCGCTCTCTGTCGCCGCCACTTCATAACTTCGGCGTGTGAGGGCGTTGCGACCGAGCCGGGCAAGCAGCTTTGGTGCTGGTCCGCCCAAGCCATGCATCTCCCGCAACACATCATCGAATGCAGCGACCGCCCACGCGACATCACTTTCGTCAATGACCAACGGGGGAACAAATTTCACCGTTGGTTGTCCGTGGCCAGCTACTTGGCACATGATGCGGTGAT
>JBDKKN010000123.1:0-4079 GCA_039796075.1 Planctomycetota bacterium
TCTTGCTGCGCGCCATGCTGATCTCCCACAAGTATCGATTTATATTTCTACGCACGGAGAAAACCGGTAGTACATCGGTGTTGCATGCCTTGCGCGAATTGTGCGGTATCAGCGTGGCGGAGTTGACGGCTGGCGCGCCAGAGCGTGACGATGTTGTGCGCGGCCACCGCGGCACCTTGCGTCGATACTTTCCAAACGTGTTTGGTTTGTGGTTCCATGCCAATGCGCGCCAAGTTCGTTCCGTGCTCGGTGACGAGAAGTTCCGCGACTACTTCAAGTTCTCAATCGAACGCAACCCTTGGGACCGACAGATCTCGCTGTACTCGCATCGACACAAGAAACGCGGCGTAAAGGATCTCAGCAATTTCGACCGCGATATGTGCTCCCCGCTGTGGCGCGCCATGCATCACTCGCGCTTGGATAACTGGGGCATTTACTCCATTGATGGCAAACCGTGCTTTGACTACATGATCAAATACGAGGCGCTTTCTCAGGGATTTGAAGAAGTACTCAATCGAATCGGTGCCCAAGGCAAGGTGCAGTTGGCGCACCGCAACTCCAGCGACCGCAAGGATGGCGGGGACTATCGAGCCCTGTATTCGCCGCAGAGCCAGGCGCTGGTTGCCAAATGGCATGCCCGCGAAATTGAAGCGTTTGGATACACATTCTGACTGTAGTAACACACCGAACCGCACCATTGAGAACCAGGACCCCAACACCATGACCGAAGAAGTAGAAGTACGCGATGGCAAGGGAACCTTTGTTCTCAAGGCGTGCTTCCTGAAAAAGGCGTGATGGAATTTCCAAGCGCCAAGCAGGTCGGTGCGGCGGCACAGGCCACACTGCCGCTCATGGGGGTGCGCGGCGTCACCGTGGAGTATCCGGGCGTGCGCGCCCTTGATAACGTCACCGTGAATTTCATGGCTGGCGAAATCCACGCCATTGTTGGCGAAAACGGCGCGGGTAAGAGCACGCTGATGAAAGTGCTCTCCGGAGCGCTCACGCCGAATGCAGGGGAGTTACTCCGCAACGGCGAGCCAAGCACGCTGCGCGGTCCGCGCGCCGCGATTCGCGCGGGCATCTCCATGGTGCATCAAGAGCTCAATCTTGTTGCCACACTCAGTGTTGCTGAGAACGTATTGCTGGGTCGCGAACCGACATTTCTGGCAGGAATTGCGGTGGACCGCTCGCAACAACGCGAGCGCGCCCGAGCACTGCTGGCCATGCTCGGCGCAGAAATGGACCTTGACCGCGCAGTGAGTGAGCTCTCCATTGCTGACTGCCAATATGTGGAGATTGCCAAGTGTCTCGCCAGTGAAGCACAAGTGTTGATTCTTGATGAACCGACTGCTGTCCTTGGCGAACATGAGGCCAGCAAACTTCTGCAACTGTTGCGTCGCTTGCGTGACGAGGGTCGTGCGGTGCTGTTCATCTCTCATCACCTGGATGAAGTAGTGGCTGTAGCGGATCGCGTGAGCGTTCTCCGCGATGGGCGACTGGTGGCACGATTCCAGCGCAATACTAAGGGTGCATTACAAGCAGAAGATGGCACGATTGCCACTGAAGACACCCTGGCACAGGCGATGGTGGGTCGCGAACTCGGGTCTATCTATCCACCCAAGGGAAGCGCGAAGTCGGGCGCAACGGCAGCCATTGAATTGATCGAGTTTGGTGCAGCGGATCGATCGCGTGACGTTTCAGTGACTGTGTTGCCTGGCGAAATTGTCGGTATCGCGGGCCTGGTGGGCAGCGGGCGTACCGAAACTGCCGAAGCGATCGTTGGCCTGCGCCGGCCGGTCGGCAAGATTCGCGTGGCTGGTACTGAGCGCACATTTAAACACCCACGCGCTGCCATGCGCCACGGCGTGACCTATGTCAGCGAAGACCGCAAGGGTCGCGGGCTCCATGTTTCGCTCTCAAGTATTGCCAATATGACGCTGCCATCGCTGGATGCGTTTTCACAATTCGGCGGCGCGCGCATTGATGCGGTCGCGGAACGTTCCGTGGTTACGCGGTGGATCAAAGAACTGGCTATCCGCTGTGTACGTCCGGGCCTGCCCATCTCATCGCTTTCCGGTGGAAACCAACAGAAGTTTGCACTTGCGCGATGGTTGGAAACTCGCCCGAATGTACTGATCATTGATGAGCCAACCCGCGGCGTTGATGTCGGCGCCAAAGCTGAGATCTATCGAATCATTGCAGCGCTCGCACACGAGGGGTTGGCGTGCATTGTCATCAGTTCTGAACTACCGGAGCTGATTGGACTGGCGCATCGCGTCCTAGTGATGCGCAATGGAAGTGTGGCGGGCGAGGTCACGCGCGAGCAACTGGCAGAGCCGGGATGCGAGGAGCGCATCGTTCGAATTGCTTCCGGGTTGCGCGCGGAAAGACAGGAAACTCATGAGTAAATCACACACTGGAATGGCCGGTCGCATGCAACGCTTTCTTGAACACTGGGGAGTGCTGGTGGCATTTGTGCTGCTCTTTGCAGTCAGCGCATTCAAACAGGGCGGGGACTTCCTCAGCATTGAGAACTTTCGCAACCTGCTCAATCAGAATGCCGCCGTTGGCATCCTGGCTGTTGGCATGACGTTGGTGATTGTTTCCGCAGGGATTGATCTTTCGGTGGGCAGCATGGTGGTGCTGGCCGCTGCTGTTGGAACCACCGCCATGAACGCGCTGATCGAAGCGGGCTGGAGCGAACCAAGTGCAGTTGTTTCCGGCGCATTGATCACCATCCTTGCCGGCACTGCCGCCGGCGCGCTGAACGGCGCACTGATTGTCTTTGGTCGGATCGCGCCGTTCATCGCCACGCTTGGTGGACTGGCGGCATTCCGTTCCATTGCTTTGGCCATTGCGGAGGCAGGAGAGATTCGATCACAAAGCCCCACCATGTTCAGTGCACTTGGACGCGGTGGTATTCCGCTTCCGTTTGCAGAGAACAGCGCAGGCAAGGCGCTGACTCTTTCGTGGAGTACGGTGATCTTCTTTGTTGTCGCAATTGTCGCGCAATGGTTCCTTTCACGCGCTCGCTTTGGTCGACAACTGGTTGCAGTGGGTGCGAACGAAACCGCCGCGCGGTATGCGGGCGTGCCAGTGGCATGGATCCGCTTTCGGGTCTACGCATTGATGGGAGCACTTGCCGGCGTTGCCGGATTGGTGCAGAGTTCGCGCATGAATTCAGTGTCAACGGCGCAGTTGGGCCTTGGTAGCGAACTGGATGCCATTGCCGCTGTAGTGATCGGCGGAACCAGCCTGCGCGGCGGATTCGGGCGCATTTGGGGCACCGTTGCGGGCGTACTGATCTTAGGAATGATCACCAACATCCTCACCATTTCCGGGGTAAGCCCGTATTGGCAAGGCGCAGTGAAGGGCGCCGTCATCGTGCTTGCAGTGTTAGTGCAGCGTGGCTCACGTGCGTAAGGGGAAGACGGTACCTTTGCGCGCACGATGAACACTTCAAGCATTCTGAAACTCTCGAGCGCCGTCCTCCTGTCCGCATCAGCACTGTTTGCGATTGCAGCCACCGAGCCGATCGCTGCGCAATCCGCCACAAAGCCCGCACCGTCCGCTGCAGCAGTGACTGCAACGAAGAAGATCGGCGTATCCATTCCCGCCGCCGACCACGGCTGGACCGCTGGCGTGGTTTGGTGGGCAAAGGAATGCGCCAAACTTCACCCAGAGATTGAGTGGACGATCGCCACCGCCGAAACTCCCGAGAAGCAAGTCTCTGACATTGAAACACTGATGGCCAAGAAGGTGGATGCCTTGGTCATCTTGGCAACCGAGTCTGCGCCGATCACCCCCGTAGCCGAAGAAGCACACAATCGTGGCATTCTGGTGGTCAACGTTGACCGCGGTTTCTTGAAGCCCGTTGCCGACATCTTCATCGAAGGCGACAACAAAGCATTTGGCCGCAAGAGTGCTGAGTTCATGGTGAGCAAGCTGGGTGGCAAAGGCAAGGCCACTGGCAACATCATTGTGCTTGAGGGAATTCCTTGCACGGTGAATACCGATCGCGTGACTGCGGCACTGGAAGTCTTCAAGGCGGAGCCGGGCATCAAGATCGTTGGCCAACA